>JANYGE010000342.1 GCA_025362535.1 Hyphomicrobiales bacterium | reverse complement strand
CCTTACTTCCAAGCCACTTTCACAATCTCATAGCTGCGGCCGCCGCCCGGGGTGTTCACTTCCACCGAGTCGCCTTTCTTCTTGCCAATGAGGGCGCGCGCGATGGGGCTGGAGATGGAGATTTTGCCTTTTTTCACGTCGGCTTCGAAATCTCCAACGATTTGATATTTCACTTCGGCTTCCGAGTCTTCATCGATCAGTGTCAGCTTGGCGCCAAACATCACGGTGTCGCCCGAGAGTTTGCTCGGGTCGATCACTTCGGCGCGGCTCAGCCTGTCTTCCATTTCGCTGATGCGGGTTTCGTTCCAGCCTTGGGCTTCCTTGGCGGAGTGATATTCAGCGTTTTCGGACAAGTCACCATGGGCGCGTGCTTCTTCGATGGCGCGAATGATGCGCGGGCGCTCTTCCGATTTCATAAACTTCACCTCGGTCAACATCGTGGTGTAGCCTTCTTCGGTCATCGGCACTTTATCCATGGCTTTTCGTCCAGTCCTAACTATTCCAAATTGTATAAAAAATTTCACCCGGCCAATTGCGGTGAAGCAATTGCAGCCGGGCACTGTCGATAAGATGGCCTAGATTTGAGAGAATTTCAAGTGTGACGTTTTATTTGAAATAATCCTGCAGGGGCCGCACCACGATGGCTCCGGCTTTATTGGCGGCAATTGCTTTGGTGGCGCTGATGATGCCGGGCATGGTGGTGAAATAGGGCACCTTCTGCATCACTGCTGTTTGGCGGATGGATTTGCCATCGGATTCGGATGAGCGGGTTTCGGTGGTGTTGAGCACCAGCTGAATCTCGCCATTCTTGATGGCATCCACCACATGTGGGCGGCCTTCCAGCACTTTATTGATTTTCGCTGAGGCAACACCTTTGCTTTCAAAGAAGCTATGATTGCCAGCCGTGGCCTTGATGGTGAAACCCATTTCAACCAGCTTTTTGACCGAGGGCAAAACACGGGCGCGGTCAGCTTCTTTCACTGAAACAAACACAGTGCCGCTGAGCGGCATGCGGTTGCCTGCACCCAATTGGGCTTTGGCGAAGGCCATGTCGTAAGTTTTGTCGAGGCCCATAACTTCGCCAGTGGAGCGCATTTCTGGGCCCAACAGCACATCCACACCGGGGAAGCGGTTGAATGGGAAAACCGCTTCTTTTACAGCAACATGGTTGAGTTTCTTATGCTTTAGCTTGAAGCTGGCAACGCTCTCGCCAGCCATCACGCGGGCAGCGATTTTAGCCACTGGTTCGCCGATTACTTTCGCTACGAAGGGCACAGTGCGCGAGGCGCGCGGGTTTACTTCGAGAATGTAGACTTCATCATCCTTGATGGCGAATTGCACATTCATCAGGCCCACCACGTTGAGCGCTAGCGCCAGCTTTTTTGCTTGGGCTTCTAACTCAGCAATGATCGGGGCTTTGAGCGAATAGGGCGGCAGCGAACAGGCCGAGTCACCCGAATGCACGCCTGCTTCTTCGATGTGTTCCATCACACCAGCAATGAACACATCCCTGCCATCGCATATCGCGTCAACGTCCACTTCGATGGCGTTGCTCAAATAAGAGTCGATCAACACAGGCGAGTCACCGGAGACGACAACGGCCTCGGTTATGTAGCGTTGCAGCCCGGCATCGTCTTTGACGATTTCCATGGCGCGGCCCCCCAGCACATAGGATGGGCGGATGACCACGGGATAGCCGATGCGCTTAGCGATTTTCTTCGCTTCAGCGCCAGAATAGGCCATGCCGTTTTCGGGTTGCTTGAGTTTTAGTTTTTTGACCAGCTTCGAGAAGCGTTCACGGTCTTCCGCCAAGTCAATCGCATCCGGTGTGGTGCCAAGGATGGGAACACCTGCGGCTTCCAGCGCATTGGCAAGCTTCAACGGCGTCTGCCCGCCGAACTGCACGATCACACCCTTCAGAGTGCCGTTGGTTTTTTCAATGCGGATGATTTCGAGAACGTCTTCCGCCGTCAGGGATTCAAAATACAGACGGTCCGAGGTGTCGTAATCTGTCGACACTGTTTCAGGATTGCAGTTGACCATGATCGATTCATAGCCAGCATCATGCAGCGCAAAGCAGGCATGGCAGCAGCAATAATCAAACTCAATGCCTTGGCCAATGCGGTTGGGACCACCGCCGAGGATGATGATTTTTTGACGATCCGACGGATGCGCTTCATTGCCATCATTGCCCGCTAAACCTGTTTCATATGTGGAATACATATAAGCTGTCGGCGAAGCGAATTCGGCTGCGCAAGTATCAATGCGTTTGAACACCGGATGCACTTTTAATTTGGTGCGGTGCTTGAGAACTTTGTCTTCCTTGATGCCAGCAAGGAATCCTAAACGCTTATCCGAAAAGCCCATGGCTTTAAGCTTGCGTAAATTCTGAGCATCATTGGGCAAGCCGTTGTTTTGGATTCGCTTTTCAGTTTCCACCAGCTCTTGAATCTGGCGCAGGAACCATGGCTCATATTTGCAACTTGCGAAGATTTGATCGACTGTTGCGCCATGCCGGAAGGCTTGGGCGATTTTCAACAAACGATCAGGTGTCGGTTGGCCCAAGGCGGCGCGAATGGCGTTTTTATCATCGCCCTCACCAATGCCGGGAATGGCCACTTCGTCAAATCCCGAGAGACCCGTTTCCAATCCGCGCAATGCTTTCTGCATTGATTCTTGAAAAGTGCGGCCAATGGCCATCACTTCACCAACAGACTTCATGGCCGTGGTGAGCAGAGGTGCGGAGCCTGGGAATTTTTCAAAAGCAAAGCGCGGAATTTTTACGACCACATAATCAATCGTGGGCTCGAACGAAGCAGGTGTGGCGCCACCTGTAATGTCATTGGCCAATTCATCAAGCGTATAACCCACGGCCAATTTCGCGGCGATTTTCGCAATCGGGAATCCGGTGGCTTTGGAGGCGAGCGCTGAGGAGCGCGACACGCGCGGGTTCATTTCGATCACCACTAATCTGCCGTCGGCAGGGTTCACGCCGAACTGCACGTTGGAGCCACCCGTCTCAATGCCAATCTCGCGCAGCACTGCAATCGATGCGTTGCGCATGATTTGATATTCTTTGTCCGTCAAAGTGAGAGCAGGGGCAACAGTGATTGAGTCACCGGTGTGAACGCCCATCGGATCAATGTTTTCGATGGAACAGATGATGATACAATTATCAGCAGTGTCGCGCACCACTTCCATTTCATATTCTTTCCAACCCAGAACCGATTCTTCGATCAGCACTTCCGCGGTGGGTGAGGCATCGAGGCCTTGCTCAACAATGTTCAAAAACTCATCGCGATTGTAAGCAATGCCGCCACCGGTGCCGCCCAGCGTGAATGACGGGCGGATGATACAGGGCAGGCCCACGTCGAGCATGGCTTCAAAGGCTTCAACCATGGCGCGGTTGCGATAATTCTTCTGGCGGCCCGCTTCACCTTCGGCCCAGGCTTTTTCAAAAGCTTCAGCGTCTGCGGCCTTGGCGCGGCCTTCAGTGTAAGCGGCTTTATCGGCATCTTTTGCTACGGATGCATTGGCGAGGCGCGAGCGTGGGGTTTCGAGTCCAATGCGCTTCATGGCTTCGCGGAACAGCTCGCGGTCTTCGGCCATGTCGATGGCTTCGGCCTTGGCGCCAATCAGCTCCACGCCGAATTTTTCGAGAATACCCATTTTGTTGAGGGAGAGGGCGGTGTTGAGCGCTGTCTGGCCGCCCATGGTGGGCAACAGAGCGTCGGGCCGTTCGCGTTCGATAATTTTGGCCACAACTTCGGGCGTAATCGGTTCAATATAAGTGGCATCCGCCAAATCCGGATCGGTCATAATGGTGGCCGGATTGGAGTTCACCAAAATAACGCGGTAACCTTCTTCCTTCAGCGCTTTGACAGCTTGGGTGCCGGAGTAATCAAACTCGCAAGCCTGGCCGATAATAATCGGTCCCGCCCCGATGATGAGGATGGATTTAATGTCGGTGCGTTTTGGCATGTGGAGGAATCCTGATTTGGGGTTTCCTACACAGGTGCGAGACAGATTCCAACCCCATGTGGATAGATTTTTGTGCAGTGCGGAAAAACTACAGCAGTTTGGACAAAGCTTTGTATTTTAAGAGGTCAATGGCTAGCATTGGCGCTTCAACGGGCAGGCGAGTGAAACCGTGGTGTTTGTAAAAGTTTTCGGCAGCGGGTGAGATCGCGTGAACGATCACCAGTCGGGCTGAAACTTCTTCACTGGCGCGAAGCGAGCGGCGCATCACCTCGGACAGAAGGGCGCGGCCCACGCCTTTGCCCTGCCAAGAAACATCAATGGCGAGGCGGCCCAAAACCACCGCTGGAATTTTGTTCGGCATATTGCGCCGCATGGAACCTACAACTTCGCTAGCTAGAATTTGCCCCATGCTGAGGCTGAAAAATCCATTCACATTTTGCAAACCCTTTGGGCAAATCACATAGGTGCGGCTGGCACCCGATTCCAAATTGCTCAGGGCACGGCGCTGCAACCAATCATCCAGCACGGGTTCGCCGGAACTGAATGAGCCAAGAATATGAATGTCGCTTAGAAGTGCCGGCGGATCGAGCAGAGGAGCCATTTACCAAGCGGACTTGGCTTGCAGCAAACGCTTCATGCCTTTCTTGCTTTCGGCACTGGGCTTTGCATCCATCCACTCCATGATGGCATTGAACGCTTTGGCATCAGCATGAATTGTTGATTGATCCAGCAGAATATTCTTCGCTTCTTTCAAAGCCGAAGCCAGCATGAATTGCGAACGGTTCGCACCGATGAGGCCCGCCGCTTGGTCAATAATGTTCTTATCCTCAGCGCGGGCGCGCAGATGAATATTGATTTCGGCGAGGGAGGGTTCAGTTCGCATGAGGGAGAATATGGATGTTTGTGTTGCGGTTGTCAACACAGAGATGTAATTGCTCGTTGTAGCTCACCCTTTCACTCATCCGCCACCAATCTAAACCCAATATGGCTGGGTGGGGTTCCGGTGGCGCAGCCGCCGAGGGCGGGGTTGCGGATGAAGACTGAGGTTACGGCTTCATGTGCGCCAGCGGTGACGAAGGCGGGGCAATACACGGCTTCGGTGCCCTCAAAGCCCGGCTTGTAACAGGTTGAGGTCCATTCCCACACATTGCCATCAAGATCATAAATGCCATCAGGGGTTTTTGAAAAACTGCCACTGGGGCGAATGGGGCCGATGGGGGAATTTTCCTGGCCGTAATTTGCCGCCCAGGCCAGGCGCGGATCGGTGAAGGCGGGAGGTTGTTTTGGTTTTTCGAGACTCCGGTTGAGTTCGCGCCATTCTGCCAGGCTGGGCAAGCGCAACGGCACAGAGGAATGCTTATTGGCCCATGCGAGATATTCGTTTACGTCAAACCAATTGATGCCGGATACAGGCATGGCGCTGGTGCTGGATTTTGGCAAATAGGAGCATTGCCCTTCGGCATAGCAGCGTTGCCATGTGCTCACCGTCACCTCATATGGCGAAACAAACAAGATGCGCCCGCCATCTAAGCTGATTTTCACGGGCAGCATTTGAAGACGTAGAGAGTCATCATGTCCCGCACTCGTCCACCACAGTGCTGCGATGAGCAACACCACGATGGGCAAAATTCGGGACATGAGTTTAGCCATTATTAGCCTGTGATGGGGCCGGGTTTGGAAACTTGCTTCATCAAGTCATCATTCCACTCGCCATCAACTTTCACATGGGCGGTGGCCCCCAACATCACAGCTTCGATCAGGTTGTGATTGACGTAAGCATAGATGCCGGGCTGGCGGAATTTATAGAGCATGGCACCAGCCGAGCCACCGCGGATGAACCATGTTTCCAATCCAGTTGCTGGAGCATCGGCAAAGGAACCGGTATCCCAAACGAAATCACCATGACCGCCAATTAAGTGAGGGCGGGAATCGCGGTTGGCTTGGGCATGAATGAAGAGCACGGAATCGCCCACCTTGGCTTTCAGCGCGTGTTCCCCCGTCAAGGCTCCGGCCTTGCCATTAAACACGACATGTGTTGGGGTGAGGGTGCGCATCACATCCAAGCTTTCACTGAGATCTTCGCCAGCGGTTTCATATTTTTTGTAGGCGCCAGATTGGTCACGCGGGATGTAGAAATCTTGTTCGCCAATATAATAGGCAAGATCATATTTCAGAGGATTGCCCTTGCCATCTTTAAGGCCGTCACGTGGCAGAACCATTACAGCCCCATTCATGCCATGCACCACATGATAAGGGATCATCACATCGCCTGGCGCGCAGTGGTAAACGAACACGCCTTGCTTTACAGCTTTCCAGCGCAAAACGGTTTGTTCTCCGGGGAGGACTTTTGTCAGGGCACCGCCACCCAAGGCTCCCGTTGAAGCATGGAAATCGATATTATGCTCCATGGCATTGGTGGGGAGGTTCTTTAAGGTGAGCTCGACATAATCACCTTCGTGCACCACAATCATCGGGCCTGGAACCGAGCCATTATAGGCGAAGGCCCAAATCTCGGTTCCGTCATTGTCGATGACGATCTTTTTTTCTTCGATGACTAATTCAACTTCGATGATTTTTGGTCCACCGCTTGCCACTTGCTCATGCTCTGGCAGAAATGGCGGAGCGACGAGTTTTTGTTTTACGCGGGGCAGGGTTGTAATATCTACTTTTGCCTCTTCTGCTGCGGCTGTTGCTATGGGCAAAGTTGCGGCTGCAACAAGCGCTGAAGCCGTCAATAGGTTGCGGCGTGAAAGTAGGGGTGAAATCATTGATTGGAATGTTGCCATGATGAATACCTTTTAAATTTGTTCGCTATTGAATTATTTTATTTCGATAACGGCCCACATGCCGGCCATGTAGTGGCCCGCGACATTGCAAAACAGAAGATATTTGCCGGGTTTCAAATCGAGGGTGAGTGAAGCGGTTTTGTTGGGGTCAATCTCGGAGAGAGAGCCAAGGGTTTGCAGGCTTTCGGTGTCCACTTTGTTGCGGCCCTGATCAAATGGCAGCAGCTGGTTTTCATCGGTGATGCGTGAAATCAAAACCTCATGAACCAGATTGCTGGCCAGATTTGTCACATCGAATTTCACATAGCCGTGGTTGGCAGATTGGGGATTGATCTTAATTCCCATTTTGGCGGCTTTCATATCGGCATGCATGCCCATGCCCAGCCCCAATGGTTTGCTGAGATCGGGGGTGCCCATTTTGTCGATCAAAGTGACTTTGACCACAGCATCTGCGTGGGCTTGTGCCGTTAAGATAGTACTAGCCAAAATGAGACCAGCACCCAAAGAATTTCTAAGTTTCATTTTTCAACTCCTTTAAAGATGTATATTATTTGCATGTTTAAAGGAGCAGAATTTAGGAGCTTTGATCTGGATCAATTTTTGCTTTTAAAAAGCTGCGATTTAAAGGTGGCGCGAATGCTTTACTTCAACGTGAGGAAAACTGGTGAGACTTACACGTTATAGCGATTACTCCCTTCGCCTTCTGATGTATGTTGCGGTCAAGCCAAACGAACTTGTGGCGATTGCTGACGTTTCGAAGGCTTATGATATTTCCAAAAACCATTTGATGAAAATTGCGCACCAATTGGCTTTGGCGGGCTTCATCGAGACCGTGCGTGGACGCCATGGTGGCTTGCGCCTCGCTAAGCCAGCGGGCGAAATTAACATTGGGCTAGTTGTGCGGTTAACAGAGGCGGATTCGATTTTGGTTGAGTGCTGCGATCCAACCACCAATACCTGCGTTATCATGCGCGCTTGCAGATTGAAACATATCCTGCTGCGAGCGTTGGAGGATTTTTATAAAAGACTGGATCAGTTCACCCTTGCGGATTTGCTTGCCGATCAGGAGAGTCTTTTGGCCTTGTTTCCAAAACGGGCTTAGGTAACCCTTCAGCGCATTCCGCCTTAAACCCCGCGCCGCAGCCTTCGCGCTTTCATCGCCTCATCGGCTTCGGGAGAACCGTCGTGGAAAGAGCCGAACCATTTATCGAGCGGCACCATACCATCAGAATAATTCACTTCGAAATATTTATGGTGCAGGAAGTGGGCGTAATAGGCCACATCAATCGTGGTGTCGCCGGCTTTGATCCGTTCAAAACCGGTGTGGCCCTGAGCCGGGGCTACGCCAAGCCGCGAGGCCAGATTGATCATGTGGATGGGGTGGGAGGGAATGAAAAAGAACAGCAGAATGGTGGAGAAATAGATCAGGTGTTCAATCGGGTGCATGGAGAGGCCAGACCAAGGGCCGGGATTGGTGTTGCGGTGATGCAGCTTATGAGCGACGCGGTAAAGCGGGGGCCAATGCAGCAAGCGATGGGCAAAATAAAATCCAACTTCATGAATAAAAGGCACGAGGAAAAACACGACGATGAAACCCAGCGGATGTTCCGCGTAGCTGATCATCGGTGCATAGCCATTGGCATAGGCCCAGAGCAGCAGCACTTCATAAGCGGTCCAGATCGGCACGCCGCTCACCAGCGTGTGGAACATATTGTCATAGGTTTGATTGCCAAACAGGAAGATGGAAGACTCCCTGGGCCATTGCCGATTATATTTAAATTCGGTGCCTTGTTTGCGCCAAACGTAAAACCATAAATGCCACGCGCCATAGACCATGATGGCCAGTGCAATGTTGCGGATTAAAATAAAGCCCACCCAACTCGCCGAGAATGTTTTCATCGTTTCCAGTGAGGGCGTGAGATAGGCCCAGATTAGAATGGCGAAGATTGCATAAAACACATTCCATGGCAGGAAATAGCCGGGGAAGGCGAACAGCCATTTGAAGAATGCCTTGGGTTGCGGTGGCCAGACAAAGGCAGGGCCATAGCCGATTGGCTTATTGGGTTTCCAAAATCCTTTGGAATCCTCTTGACCAATTTGCCTGTCATCCATAATTGATGTCTCCCACAATGATCGGAAAATTATGCAGCCAAAACATTACTGACGCAACAGGCGGGCGTCGCGAGATGCTGCTTGTTCGCGGGTTCAGAATCTGGTCTTCTGAAAATTGGATTGGGTTTATGCCTATGCATAATGATTGAAGAACAGATGGCCGATAAGACAGTATTTTCGGGGCGGGCAGTGGTCGAGGGTGCTGCTTCTGGAGCACTGCTTTATGCCGATGTGGGTTTAAGCTTTTGGGGTGGGGTTGATGCTGGCAATGGTGACGTTATTGATCGTCACCATTCTTTGGCAGGTCAAAATATGGCAGGAAAGATTCTCGCCATTCCTTCTGGGCGCGGCTCTTGCACAGGCAGCGGTGTTTTGCTGGAGCTTATTTTGAATGGTGCCGCTCCGCTGGCATTGTTGTTCGAGCATGTTGAGGAGATTCTCACGCTGGGCGTTATTGTGGCGGAGGAGATTTTTGAAAAATCGATTCCGGTTGTAGTTTTGGGCAGCGCTGTATTTGCGGCATTAAAGGATTTTCAATTTGTAAAAATTCAGGGCTGTGAAGTTGAGTGTTCGTCGGT
>JANYGE010000298.1 GCA_025362535.1 Hyphomicrobiales bacterium | reverse complement strand
TATCAAGCTCGGCTTTCGCCGCTTGGCCCACATCAGCACCACTCACCGGATCAGCAAGTTTGAACACATCGCCTGAAGCTGTCGCAATGAAAACCTTATGGTCAGATTTTCGAACAAACAGCGTGCCATCTGACAGGGCTTGTAAAATCGGAACAACAGCGGGGCTTCCCGAGGAGACCAAAGTTGAAATGGCGGTCTCACGCTCTTTAAAACTTCCCACGGCCAAATTATCAACAAGACCGCCCACATCCTGTGCGATCGCAAAAGACATCGAGAGCGCCATAAAAATCGCAATAAGCCATTGTCTGAAGACGCGCATGTTAAGCCGATCCACCTCAAATAGCGGCCCGGCCAGGAGAGAAACCCGGCCGGGCCTTCATGTGTTAGAGCTTATACGCCGCCACACTTTGCCGTGACGACATTGAAGTTTCCGCAATGCAGTGGTTTGCGCCAATCGGAGATCAAGTCTTTTGATCCCGGCAAGTAATCGGACCACTCATCGCCTGCAACCAGACCAGATGTTTGCCACACAACATCAAGCTGGCCATCGGCTTGAATTTCTCCAATGAACACGGGCTTGGTGATGTGATGGTTTGGCAACATGGCAGAATAGCCACCTGTCAAGTTTGGCACTGAAACGCCGATGATGGCATCTTGCACGGCATCAGAGTCCGTCGTGCCAGCCTTGGTCACAGCCGCCACCCACATATTGAAGCCGATATAATGGGCTTCCATAGGATCATTGGTGGTGCGCTTGTCGTTCTTGATAAAGGTCTTCCAATCTTTAATGAAGGCAGCATTTTCTGGCGTATCGATTGACATGAAATAATTCCATGCCGCCAAATGGCCAACCAGCGGCTTGGTATCAAGGCCAGCAAGTTCTTCTTCACCAACCGAGAAGGCCACAACAGGAATATCTGTCGCCTTCACACCTTGGTTGCCCAGCTCTTTATAGAACGGCACGTTGGCATCGCCATTGATTGTCGAGACCACAGCAGTCTTTTTACCAGCTGAACCAAACTTCTTCACATCAGAGACAATCGTCTGCCAATCGGAATGACCGAATGGAGTATAGTTGATCATGATGTCATCAGGGGCAACACCCTTCAATTGGAGATAGGCTTCCAAAATCTTGTTTGTGGTGCGTGGATAAACATAATCCGTGCCAGCAAGAACCCAGCGCTTCACGCCCTGATTCATCAAATAATCAACTGCAGGAATAGCCTGTTGGTTAGGAGCAGCACCAGTGTAGAAAACATTCTTCGAGCTTTCTTCACCTTCATATTGCACAGGGTAGAACAGCAAGCTGTTCAGCTCTTCAAATACTGGAAGCACTGATTTGCGCGATACTGAGGTCCAGCAGCCGAAAACGGCAACGCATTTATCGCCGGAAATCAAGCCACGAGCTTTTTCAGCAAACAGCGGCCAGTTCGAAGCCGGATCAACCACCACAGCTTCAAGTTTCTTGCCGAGCAAACCGCCCTTGGCATTTTGTTGATCAATCAACATCAGCATCACATCTTTCAATGTGGTTTCGCTGATGGCCATGGTTCCTGAAAGTGAATGCAGAATACCAACCTTAATGGTCTCGCCTTCTGCAAATGCATATTGTGGAACAAGCGCTACGCCAGCAAGCGCTGCGAAAGCCACTGTCGATTTTAGAAATCCCCGTCTATTGGTCATGTTTTTCTCCCTTGATGCAATTTGTGCACTGCGGGAGTACTGCAACGGACGTGCCAACCGGCTAATATCCATTAACTGTTTATTAACATTTGAAAAAAGCCAAAGCCTAAATTTTAATCAGTGAGATCGCTTGTCTATAAATTAATCGCTGAGACCTCTGGCTGCTGAGAAATTACGCAGTGCACGATCAAATATCTAACGCTTCGATGTTTGAAAAGGCAGTGCGCAAGGCTTTTGACCATTCGGTGGATAGCATTTTGAAATAAGGGTCATCCGGCCCAATGCGTTTTGTATGTTCAATCTTCAACTTATCGGTTTCATAGGTCAAAAGATCAATCGGCAGGCCCACGCTCAGATTAGAGCGCAAGGTGGAATCAAACGAAACCAAAATCATTTTGGCGGCTTCACCCAGCTCCATTGAGCTGCGCGCCACGCGGTCAAGAATAGGTTTGCCATATTTATGTTCGCCGATTTGGAAAAATGGCGTGTCGGCAGTGGCTTCAATAAAATTGCCCGCCGCATAAATGTTAAAAAGCCGCGGCGGCTCAGAACCAATCTGCCCACCAAAAATGAAGCTGGCCGCAAAGGCCTCGCCATTGGCGGTGAGAAACCCTTCATCACTGGCTTTCACCGCGCGCACCGCACTGCCCACCACATGCGCCGCCTGAAACATGGTTTTGGCTGATTTCAGCGTTTCACCCATTTCAGGAGGATGGGCAATCTGCTCAGACAACATGCTGGTGACAGCTTGTGTCACCGCCAAGTTCCCCGCAGTGAGCAGCACAAACACCCGCTCGCCGGGGAATTCCCAGGTGTGGAGTTTTTTAAACTTCCCCACATTGTCAACGCCAGCATTGGTGCGCGTGTCGGCGGCCATCACCAAGCCTTTTTCGAGAAGCATTCCTACACAATAAGTCATCAGGTGATTCCAGTTGATTTTGTCTACTGTTGCGCAATCTCGACCCGAACTTCAACTGTCATGTGTTCTTCGGTCGCACCACCCCGGCGTGAGCCTTTAACTGGCGCCACCGCCACGGCATCAAGCCCGGCAGCAACCCGCACATAATATTCAGTGGGGCATTGGCAATTGGCCGCATCAAAGCCAACCCAGCCCAGATCAGTTATCAGAACTTCTGCCCAAGCATGGGCCGCAACCGATGATGCACCCGTGCCAGTCACCAGATAGCCCGTCACATAGCGCGCCGGCATGCCAAGCGCCCGCGCCATGCCCACCATCAGATGCGAATGATCCTGGCACACACCACGCCCGCGCGCGAAGGCCTCAGCCGCTGTTGTATCAGCCTGTGAGGTTCCCACCTCATAGGCAATGCGCTCATGCAAATGCTCCATCAAAGCATGGGCCGTTTCAAGCGTATTAGCCTCAATCGACCATTTCTTTAAAGCCGAGCGCATCGCCGCATCTGGCATGGTGAGGGGCGTTTGACGGAGAAAAACATGATCAGGAACCGATGAGGCGAGCCCGCGCACCAAGCCTGAAACATTCGTGGTCTCAACTTCGCCTTCGGCTGTAATGGTATTTTCCAATTCCAGATTATGCGCGGTGACAAGGTGAATAAGGTTGCCAAATCCATCCACATAAGAAAGTGCGGTGTCAATTCCAGCCGTGGTAATTTTCCACTGGATGGTTTTTTGCGCGTCAAAATCCATCGGCGTTAAATGCAGGCGCTGCACCAGATAGCTCGGGCGTTCAACATAACGATAATGGGTTTGATGGTGAATACGGATGCGCATGGGGCTCACGGAAAATGGTAAGTCTGCGCAATAGACGCAGACAGGTTGGTGTTACACGCCACGAAGTCACGGATATATTCATGAAGGCCGCTCTGAAAGATATTCTCCATTTTGGCTGCTCTGAGGCGCGCCAGAGTTTGCGCGGCCAGTTCATGGCACTCATAGCGTTTCCCGTGCAAATGCCCCAAGCCATCAAGGGCTGTGTTGATCCACTGATAGCTGAACACCAATGAGCGCGGCATCTCATCGCGCAGCATCAAAAATTCTGCAACCAGCCAAGGCCGATAATGGCTGTCGCGGTAAAACCACCGATAAGCCCTATGCGCCGAAACGCTGCGCAAGATCTGCGCCCATTGTTGCATGTCCACTTCCGAGCCCACATCAGAGGGCTTCGGCAATAGAATAAAATATTTCACATCGAGAATGCGCGCGGTGTTATCAGCCCGCTCAATAAAATTTCCCAGCTGGCTGAAATAATAATTTTCATTGCGCAGCATGGTGCCAAGAACCGCACCGCGAAATGACATGGAGCGCTGCTTCACCCATTCTAAAAACACCGGCAGGCGATCTGCTGTGAGCTCAGATGGTTTGACTGAAACCAGCTCATTCCATGTGGTATTGATGCTTTCCCACACATCGCGCGTCAAAGCGGTGCGCACCGCGCGGCCATTGTTGCGGGCCGTGCGGATCACTGATTTTATGCTGGAGGGATTACTCTCATCAAAAATCAGAAAA
>JANYGE010000296.1 GCA_025362535.1 Hyphomicrobiales bacterium | reverse complement strand
CCTAGTCGGTCTGCCGCAGCCATACGGCCTGCCATGATGCCCATTGCTCCACTTTCCACATAACCTTCAACACCCGTAATTTGCCCAGCAAAGCGCAGGCGCGGTTCAAGTTTTAGACGTAATTTATTATCTAAGAGCTTGGGAGAATTGAGGAAAGTGTTTCGGTGCAGGCCACCAAGCCGCGCGAACTCTGCATTTTCCAGGCCGGGTATAGATTTGAAAACCCGCACTTGATCGGCATATTTCAATTTGGTCTGGAAGCCGACAATATTATACAGTGTTCCCAACGCATTATCTTGCCGCAGTTGAACCACTGCATAAGCTTTAACCGTGGGGTTATGGGCGTTGGTAAGGCCCATGGGTTTCATAGGCCCATGGCGCAAAGTTTCGGGCCCACGTTCGGCCATAACCTCAATGGGCAGGCAGCCATCAAAATAGGGCGTGGATTTTTCCCAATCTTTGAAATCAGTTTTTTCGCCGGTAATGAGCGCGTCAATGAAGGCCTCATATTGGGGCTTATCCATTGGGCAATTGATGTAATCCTTGCCCGTGCCGCCGGGCCCAACTTTATCATAGCGTGATTGAAACCAGGCCTTGTCCATGTCGATGGATTCGCGGTGGATGATGGGCGCTATAGCATCGAAAAAGGCCAGTCCCTCGTCACCAGTGAGTTTTTGAATTTCGGCTGCCAAAGCGGGCGAGGTGAGGGGTCCGGTGGCGATGATTACTTTGTCCCACTCGGCGGGCGGCAAGCCTGTGATTTCGCCACGCTCAACTGTAATGAGTGGGTGGGCCTGAATGCGGCGAGTTACTTCAGCAGCAAAGCCATCACGGTCCACGGCGAGAGCACCACCTGCAGGCACTTTATGGAGTTCAGCCACGGACATGATCAGCGATCCGGCACAACGCATTTCTTCATGCAGCAAGCCTACGGCATTATTATCTTTATCATCTGAACGGAAAGAGTTGGAGCAGACGAGTTCGGCCAGATCATCCGTCTTGTGGACATCAGTTTTGGTGAGGCCGCGCATTTCGTGGAGGATAACAGGAACGCCTGCTTCAGCAGCTTGCCAAGCGGCTTCCGAGCCTGCCATGCCGCCGCCGATGATGTGAATGGGTTTAAGTGTCATGCTGTGCCACGTAGCACCGATTAAACCTTAGCGCAAAATGAGTTTCTTAATGAGCCAGAAGTATAATCCATATGGCAAGAGGCGAGCGAATTTCAGAATAGCCACCAAGCGTGTAGGATAGGTGATTTCGAATTTGCCCTTTGCGAGGCCATTAAGCGTTCGCCTTGCTGCATCTTGCGGCTGCATCAAAAAAGGCATGGGAAAAACATTTTTTGCGGTCATGGGTGTTGCCACAAAACCGGGATTTATGATGCTGATGGGAATGCCGTGCTGGTCAAGCTCTGGTTTGAGGCTTTCGGCGAGGCTGATGAGGGCGGCCTTACTTGGACCATAGGCTGCGGCTTTCGGCAGGCCGCGATAGCCGGTTACGGATGCAATCCATGCGATGTGGCCTTGCTTTCGTGCCAGCATTTTTGGCAATACTGCGGCGAGACAATTGACCACGCCTAAGTAATTGGTGGTCATGATTGTGGCGAATAGTTGCGGATCAATTTTTGTGGCCTCAACTTCGGTGTAAGTGCCAGCCGCAAAAATTGCCAAATCAATTGGACCCAACTGGTCTTCGATGAGCTGAACCGTCTCCTGTGCAGCTGCTACATTGGTCACATCCAAGGGGAATGGGAAAATATTGGGACCGAGGTTTTGTTGCTTTTCAACGCTTCGGGCCGATACTGCGACTTGAACGCCAATGGATGCCAATTGTAATGCGATTTCGTGGCCAATGCCCGTTGACGCTCCGGTGATCCATACGGTTTTCCATGTTGGGCGCGTGTGTGGGGGCATTGCCAATCTCTCGCTCGATATTACCTACCAACGGCTACGCTGAATGCTCATTGTTAGATCAATATGAACCAATTTGATTGCTTGCGCGTAACAGGTTCACTTTAAATAATGAAAGCACCTCTCTAAATGCAACCTCTTAAAATTGCTGTTATTGGTTCTGGTGTTTCGGGCTTGTCGGCGGCTTGGCTTTTATCTCAGCGCCATGATGTGACGTTGATCGAAGCTGACAAACGCGTGGGCGGACATTCGAATACGGTTGATTGCCCAGTTGCTGATGGTGTGGTTGCTGTGGATACCGGCTTCATTGTTTACAATGACGTGACCTATCCCAATCTTGCGGCGCTGTTTGACTATCTCGCAGTGCCCACGGCTAAATCCAATATGGGTTTTGGGGTTTCTCTGCATGATGGTGATTATGAGTATTCAGGTGAGGGCGTTTTGCAGTTGCTTGGCCATGCTGGCAATGTGGCCAATCTTTCGCATTGGCGGATGATTGCTGGGCTCACACGGTTTTTTCGCACCGCTGGACAATTGGCAGAGCAGGTTGGGGAAGATGTTTCGCTGGCCGAATTTTTACGCTCGCAGAATTATAGTTCGGATTTCGTGAATTTGCATTTGTTACCCGTGGCGGCTGCTATATGGTCGTCTGAACCAGAGCAAATGTTGGATTATCCAGCGCGGGCGTTTTTGCGGTTTTTTGAAAATCATGGGCTGCTCAATTTTGTCAATCGCCCGCAGTGGCGTACAGTTCAGGGTGGTTCACGAGAATATGTAAAGCGCTTGCTTGAGGATGGCCGCATGCGTGTTATCAAGGGCTGTGCTGTGCATGCGATTGATCGTTCCGGTTTAGGGGTGCAATTGCGCGGCGAAAACGGGTTTTTGGAACAGTTTGATCAAGTGGTGATTGCCACACATGCCGATGCGGCCCTCGCCATGT
>JANYGE010000102.1 GCA_025362535.1 Hyphomicrobiales bacterium | reverse complement strand
GGCCTTCGATAGACGACCAGCACTGATTAGGCGGGCAATATTAGGAACAACAATCTGACTGGCTGATTGGTGAAAATAGGGCCTGGAAATGGCTGCAGCCTGATTGAAAATTCCTTTTTGTGCATCAATCACAAGGATTGCTGTTGTGGCTGGATCAAGCGGCGCTTCACGCAAAGGTTTTACAAGTTTCATTTGCGAGTTTCCTCATACGCGGCGTAAGCGTCACGAACTACAGTGCCAAGACGCTTGCCCCAGATTTTTTGCCCGGCTGGCGTGGCGATCAAATCTTGTCGCACTTCAAATTCAGCATAGGGAATTTTACGGGCTTCTGCATGCACAGGAATTGAATAGTCCCTCGCCATATCGACACCATAGGGTTCGTTGAGTCCGACAATAATATCCGGCATTTTTTTGAGCGCGGCAAGAATATGATCCGTGAAACGAACATCTGCATCATAACACAGGCCAACATGCCATGGGCGGCTTGAAGGCCGCGCCAACAGGGAAGGCGTGAAACTATGCATAGACAGCAGTATTGTTGGAAGATTGGCAGCAGAATGCTGATCAAGACGAGATGCAATCTCGTGGTGATATGGCACAGCGATTTCATCAATTCTTAAATTGCGGTCGCTATCATCTAATCCCACATTGCGCGGAATCTGCGTTCCATCAGAAATCAAGGCGATAGAATCTGGCGACGTGTAAAGACGGTTGCATTCCACCACCAAACGGGAATAGCGCTGGAAAACCAATGGCGCACCAAGCAGATCAGAAAGAATTTCTGAAACCCCCAAAATGCCAATATCGATCCCAATATGCCGGTCAAGCTCACTGCGCGGTAAATCAAGATCGTTCAATGCTTTTGGTACTGCGTTGCCGGCATGATCACAGATGAGCAGAAACGGAGAGTGCAAAGCGCCATTGCGGACACCCACAGGCGGTGGATCCAATGCTCCTAAAAGTGTTTCTGTACTGAGCTTTGGTTGAGTCATGATCAATAAGCCATCGCGTAGATGCGGCAGAGCTCGTCCATATCGATATTGGCGGTCATCGCCAGTTCACCGCGCTTGTGCATCAGATAGGCTTGGCTCAATATTGGCCCCATCCAACCAATAGCTTTTTCATCGCTTTCGAGGGCCTCTAGTGCCTCATCCAACGTGCGCGGCAGATCGCCAATGCCACGGCTTGCACGCTCCTCCACACTCAATGTGCCGGGATCTCCACTCGACAGATATGGCATCGGAAGGTCATCCTGAATACCCGCCAGTCCAGCATAGACCAACATGGCCAATTGCAGATAGGGGCTCGCCGTGGCATCAGCCGCGCGATATTCAAGGTTATAACGTTTGGCCACATCAACACCTTCCATTTCAGGAAACGGACAGATGCGCAGCAGGGCCTCCCGGTCCCGGTCAGCAAGATTGGCATAATAAGCCGACCAAGAATGAGGCTTCAGCCTTTCATAAGAAATAGCACTGGGTGCGGTGACTGCGCAAAGTGCGCGGGCAT
Source organism: Hyphomicrobiales bacterium (assembly GCA_025362535.1). Classification (GTDB taxonomy): domain Bacteria; phylum Pseudomonadota; class Alphaproteobacteria; order Rhizobiales; family Aestuariivirgaceae; genus Aestuariivirga. Next base: position 4,876 of record JANYGE010000102.1, on the reverse strand, counting down.
GGCGAATGATGCCAGCCGCAAAAGATGCAGCAATCGAACTCAAGCTTCCAGGGTTTCCAGCCTTATATGCGACAGGGCTGCCCGCCTTATCAATCAGACTGAAGTGAATATGCACGCCATTGCCCACAACGCCGCGCGTCACCACGGGTGAGAAACTGATATGATGACCATGGTGGCGGCCCACCGAACGACAGATCTCGCGCAGCTTCACTGCTTGGTCAGCCGCAACTAATCCTAAAGCCGGGTCAATGGTGACTTCAAATTGGCGCGGGCCAAATTCTGGTAGAAATGTATCCGGTGCAATATTGTTAGCGCGCAACACCGCGATCACATCGCCAATGAACGGCTCTAAGCCACGCAGGCTGCTTACGGCATAGGAATCTCCTGGCCGCTCAGTCGCATTATCAATGTGAAACTCGTGCTCAAAACTGGCAATAAGCCGAAGCCCTGTCTCTGTCTCAAGGTCATTCAAGGCGCGTTTCAGAAAACTACGCAAGCAACACTCCCAAGGCTCACCCTTCATGGAGAGAATGTCGCCGAGGATGAAACGTTCAACGGGACTATTTGCGCCGAGATCAATCGTCACGTCGCCATCGGGGCTGGGCACCAGCATCAAATCACCCGATGCACCAAAGGGCGTGGTCGGGATTCGGCCAAGGCAGTTGATCATGATGTTGGTGGGCGTCCAGCCAACGCCAAAGCGCAATCGGTTCTTCAGATCACGAACCGGAAAGCCCTTGCCGCGCACTTGGCCTGCAATGTCGCTGCAACAAATTGTTACAATCTCTTCCCGTTCGATACTCATCCCCGAGTTATCCTGATCAAACTTGTGCCCTTCAAATCCATAGCATCTGTAAATAAAAATACAATATGGTTGATATTAGCAAAAACTGTAATTTTTTAATCACACTGCCAAAAATTGCGGCAGGACGAAAGCTCAAGGCAACAACTTGGAGCGCACCGCCTCGATTGTCTCATAGCGAGCCCGCGCAATGGACCACTGCCGCCTGTCAATCGAGAGCGCCAGCGCCTCAACCAGTGCAATTATGCCAATGAGACTATCCCATGGCGAGGGAACGTCAACCCGTGCCCGCAAAACAATTTCGGCGACCTGTGCCACTTCAGACATCCATTGATCGGTGAACAGCGCCACAATGGCACCACGCTCCTTGGCAATTTCCGCCGTGCGAATCGTATCCACCTGATAGCGCCTGATATCAAATATAATCACCACATCTTTGCGCTTGATCTCGGCCAGTTCGTCAGCGCGGCGCAGCAAACCTTGCGAAAACAGACGCACACGGGCGCGCGTCTTGCGCAGGTGAAACTCCAGATGGCGCGCAGCGGGTTCAGTAAAATCCCCGCCAAATATAAAAACCTGCCGTCTTTCATCAATTAGAAGGTCGGTCAACCGTGCAATATCTGCTTCGCTCGCCATGCCAAGTGAGGCCTGCAGGACAGCAACCAGACTTTGTGACAATTCAGCGAGGGCTGGTGCGGCTCCACCCAGATGTGGACGGATCAGGGGGTATTCAGATTGAGCTTCCATCTCCTCACGCAAGGCGCGCCGAAACTCTGCGTAGCCAGGAAAACCCAGCTTGGCCACAAAGCGCAGAATTGTTGGCGCACTCACCTTGGCCCGCTCGGCAAACAGCGCCACTGTTTCCATGCCTGTCGTTGGATAACGCGCCAGAAGCGCACGCGCGGCCCGGCGCTCAGCATCACTCAGGGAAGGCATGCTGGCCGTAACGCGATCAGCAAGCGTTGATTGGCCGCTTCTGAAAGTTCCATCAGCAGAACGCTGATCTTCTCCATCACCCATCTTGCCACCTCCCAAATCTCGCTGCAAACAGGTTCACTCTGCGTGATATCTAGGCCTGCTCTTCCAATTTCTGTAATATCTATTACAATTCAAACCTCACATTATGCAACCCTTGGAGACCCCATGTCTGACTTGCCCGCAATTGATGCTCCCAAAGGGACTTACCGCGAACGAAACTTCGAGCCGGGCCGCACTGCGCTTTTGAATATCGACATGCAAAACGGCGAGTTTAATCAGGATATCCTCGCCAGAGCCCGCACCAAAGGCACCCCCGAATCCAAAAAGCGCGCATTTTACGAGCGCATTGCAGAGACCGTGCTTCCGAACCAAGCCCGCCTGCAGGATGCCGCCCGGGCGGCTGGTATTGAAGTGATGTTCACTGTCATTGAGAGTCTCACTCAAAATGGACGTGACCGCAGTCTTGACCATAAAATCTCAGGACTCAATGTTGCCAAGGGATCATGGGAAGCCAAGGTCATCGAAGAGGTTGGACCGCGTGGTGATGAAATCATCATTCCCAAAACGGCATCCGGAATCTTCAACGCCACCAATATCAGCTATGTTTTGCGCAATCTCGGCATTGACTATCTGGTGATCTATGGTGTGGTGACTGATCAATGTGTTGAATCTGCAATCCGTGATGCTGCCGACCGCGGTTTTCTGGTGACGCAAGTTGAAGATTGCTGCGCAGCCGAAACACCGGAAAATCACGCTGCCTCAATCGAGGCGATGCGCGGCCATTACTGCCGCACCCGCTCAACCGATGAGGTCATTGCCGAAATTTTGGCGGGTAAGTGATTGCTGCTGATCTGTACGGCAACTCAGTTTCATCAGAAATGCAATTTGAATTTTAATACACACGAAGTCCGAAGCTCTAGCTTTCAAACATCCAGCGCGTGACAGGCAGCGCAGGTCTTTCCGCGTTGGATCAGTTGCGGGGCGACTGCACGGCATTTATCAAATGCTATAGGGCAGCGCGGATGGAAGGTGCAGCCGGATGGCGGGTTAAGGGGCGAGGGTAACTCGCCTTTTAAAATCATCCTATCACGTTTGCGCGTGGGGTCTGGCGTTGGTGTGGCTGAGAGCAAAGCCTTGGTATAGGGATGTTGCGGATTGGCGAAAACGGCATCGCGCGAGCCCTGCTCTACCACACGACCCAGATACATCACCATCACATCATCAGCAATGTGTTTAACCACCGAAAGATCGTGGCTGATGAAGAGATAAGCCAAGTTATGTTTCTCTTGCAGATCAGCCAGCAGATTGAGAACTTGAGCCTGAATGGAAATATCCAAAGCTGAAACTGGCTCATCTAAAACCAACACCTCAGGATCAAGCATGAGTGCTCGCGCTATGGCGATGCGTTGGCGTTGACCACCAGAAAACATATGCGGGTAACGTTCATAATGTTCTGGGCGCAGACCCACACTTACCATCATGGCGCGGGCTTTTTCAGTGCGTACGGCTTTGCTGTGGGAGGTATTGACCAGCAGAGGTTCTTCGAGAATGGAACCTATGGTCTTGCGAGGGTTGAGCGAACCATAGGGGTTTTGAAAAACAATCTGCACTTTGGGTCTCAGGCCACGCAAGGTTTCAGCACTGGCCCCAATAATATCTTTGCCAGCAATATTTAAAGCACCAGATGTGGGCAGTTCGATCATCGTAATGAGACGCGCCAGCGTGGATTTTCCGCAACCGGACTCGCCAACTATGGCGAGCGTTTTGCCGCGATCCAAGGTGAAGCTGGCGCCATCAACGGCTTTGAGTGTTGCAACTTCACTCAACATGCCGCGCGAAATATTATAATAGCGCGTGAGGTTTTGGGCGTTGAGAATCTGGGTCATGTGGTTTTGCCCAAGGGATAGTGACAGAGGGCACCGTTGTTCATAGTGGGGGGCGTGGTTCGGCAGAGGTCAGTTGCAAAACCACAGCGTGGCGAAAACAGACAGCCTTTGGGCCGATCAAACTGGCCCGGTACCACACCTTGAATGGATGGCAGTCTTCGGCCTGTCGAGCGTTCCGGTAAGGCCGCAAGGAGGGCAGCAGTATAGGGGTGGCGTGGGGCTGCAAACAAACCTGCGACGGGTTGTTCCTCCACCTTCTGTCCGGCATATTGCACGCTCACTCGCTCGGCTGTTTCTGCCACCACACCCATCGAATGGGTGATAAGAACAAGGCCCATGCCTTTTTCCTTTTGCAGAGATGTGAGCAGATCGAGGATTTGCGCTTGGATGGTGACATCCAATGCTGTGGTGGGTTCATCAGCGATCAGTAATTTTGGCTTGCAGGATAAGGCCATGGCAATCATCACTCGTTGGCTCATGCCGCCTGAAAGCTGGTGCGGGTATGATGACAGGCGGGTTTCGGGTGCGGGAATGCCCACCTCTTCGAGAAGCTCAATGGCGCGCTTGCGACGTTGCGCCTTATCGAGATTGAGATGGGTTTGCATGGCCTCCATCAATTGAAAGCCCACTGTAAAACAGGGGTTCAGGCTGGTCATGGGCTCCTGGAAAATCATGGCCATATCTTTGCCAGTGATCTTGCGGCGGTCTTCAGGTTTAACATTTAGAAGGTCGCGCCCATCGAAATCTATGCGATCGGCAGTCACCGTTGCAGTCCATGGCAGCAAGCCCATGACCGCTAACATCGAGACGGATTTCCCAGAACCTGATTCACCAACAACGGCCAAAATCTCGCCTGCATCTACAGCCATCGACACATGGTCCACCGCCCGGAATGCACCACTGGACGTCTTGAATTGAACTGTGAGGTTTTCGATTTCGAGAAGCGCCATTTAGAGGGTGGCTCCATTGTCTTTATATTGTAAAAAGCTTTTGGGTATACTATCTAGAACGAAAGAGCTTTGGAGATCAGCATGAAACCCGTTTGGCCCATTCTGTAGTAAATATTTGATATTGTAACATTTTACCATGTTATATGCCCTGCAAGGAAAGCGAAAACTAAGCCTGCACATAGTAGGTTTGTGATCACTCTTCTTGTTCGTCGGTCTTTCAAATAGCCAATTTTTTGTTCAATTGTTTTGAGTGTATTCTT
>JANYGE010000238.1 GCA_025362535.1 Hyphomicrobiales bacterium | reverse complement strand
CTTCTGGCAGACCAACCGGGAATGTGGCTTCGAGTGTTCCGATGGCATAGGTGTTGCCACCAATAGAATCCGTCTGGCCGTCATTGCCAATTTGCCGTGGGCCAACGCCCGATTGGGCAAAGCCGCGGAAAGAATCCGCTCCTTTGAAGAAGCGATCCTGCAATGGCACACCATCACTGCCGAAAGCTTGAATGTGACCGGCATTACCTTCCATTTTCACAACCAGTTTGTCGTCAAAGAAGGGCAAGAAATACCAGCCATGCGCTTCAACCTTCACATACTGCGCCGAGCCACCAAGGCCCGCAATTTCGGTGTTCAATTGACCACGGAAACCAGAGGTTGGATTGCTTGGACTATCGATAGTGTCATATTGATAGTTCACCGAAACCGCAGATTTCCAGCTTTCACCTTCCTGCTCAATAACAGCAGGAGAGGCAGTCGCATGGTTGATGCCGGAGATTTTGCGATAAGCCAGATAATATTTCAAACCAATAGTCGAATATTCGTCAAGGTTGAAGCCTGTGCGCAGGGCACCACCATATTGCTCGCTGGTGTAAGACGAGGCAGTTTGGTTATCGGTTTTTGTTGCAAAGGCATCAAAACCCGCCGACATGGGCATGCCGAGGAAATACGGGTCGGTAAAGCTGAAATCGACCTGTTGCTTTTTGAAGCTCAGCGATGTGTTCAAACTAACCTGTAGGCCTTTGCCAAACAAATTGCGCTCAGAAAGCCCAACGGTTCCAACAATAGTTTCAACTGTTGAGTAACCAATGCTGAAGGTCAAAGAACCCGTGCTCTTTTCCGCCACATCAACCACCAGAACAATCTTATCGGGGGCAGAGCCTTCCGTTTCCTTGAAATCAATGCGTTCAAAGAAATCCAACGCTGTGAGGCGACGGCGCGCACGCTCGATGAGGGCACGGTTATAGGCATCACCTTCATACAAGCGAATCTCACGGCGGATAACCTCATCGCGCGTCCGCGAGTTGCCCGTAATATCGATGCGTTCGATATAGGCCCGCGTTCCTTCGGTTACATTATAGGTGATGTTGATTTTTTGACTTGCCGGGTCACGGTCCACTTTCGGTTCAACCTTGGCAAACACAAAGCCCTGCTTGCTGGCCTCAAGAGCCAAGTTCTCAACAGTCTTGTCCACTTTTGACGCATCATAAGTATCGCCAACACCCGTTTTTACCACATTGGTCAAAGCCTGTGGGTCCATATTGGTGTTACCAGTATTCACCGATACGTCAGCTATTTCGTAACGTGGGCCCTCTTCAACCGTAATGTTGATTTCGAAAGAATTACCATCAGGCGTCAAATGCGCATCAGCTGAAACAACCTGAATATCGGCATAGCCGTGCTTCAAATAAAAGCGACGGATAAGTTCCTTGTCATAAGTCAGGCGATCCGCATCATAGGTATCATTGCGCAACAAGGGGTTCCACCACGTCTTTTGCTTGGTGATCATTTGGCCGCGCAAGGTACCACTGCCGAAAACATTATTGCCGCTAAAATTAATTGCGGAAACTTCGGTCTTGCCGTTTTCAGAAATCACAAAGGCCAAATTCACGCGGTTCTCTGGCAAGCGGATGAGCTGCGGCGTTACGCGAACATTGTAAAAGCCTTTGGTTTGATAGAGCGCCAAAATGCGGCGGGTATCACTCTGCACCCGGGCTTTGGTGTAAATCATCTGTTCCTTAACGTCGACTTCCTTCAGAAGCGTGTCGTCATCAATTTCGCTATTGCCTTCAAAATTCACCAAATTGATCAAAGGATTTTCAACAATTTGAACAACCAGCGCCGTTCCGCGACGCACAATGCGCACATCAGAAAACAGGCCCGTTTGGAACAGGGCCTTAATCGAAGCGTCAATTTTTTCAGAGTCGAATGAATCGCCCGGCTGAATTTGCATGTAGGCCATGATGGTTTCGCGATCAACGCGTTGACCACCTTCAAGGGCAATCTGAGAAACCGTTGCAGCATATGCACTTGGCGCAACAAAGCCTGGAGCACCTAACGGGGCAACCACTGTAAATACTAACAGGAGGAGGCCAATAAGCCCGAATTTTTTACGCATGAAAATAAGCCAACCTCAAACTAAACGAGCCGTCCCCGAACAGTATCTACCGCCGCGTGTCGTTTTAACCATTTTATCTTACATTGCAAATGAAGAATAAGTGTTAATTTTCAACCAAAAAAGCGCATTGCCGCAAATCGGCCAAGATCGTTAGTTGTCACAAAGATCATGAACAAAAGAATAACCGAAAGTCCGATTCGAAAGCTCCATTCTTGTGCTTGCGGACTAACCGGCCGGCCAAATATCGCTTCGATGAAATAAAACATCAAATGACCGCCATCAAGCATTGGCACCGGGAATAAATTCACTAGGCCAATGCTGACGCTGATGAGGCCAATAAATGTGACAAACGCCCAAATACCAGCAGACGCATAGTCTCCTGCTATTTTAGCAGCCCCCAAGGGACCATGAAGTTGATTCGATTTCTCCGAACCTAAAACGATTTTACCCAAATAGCGCAAAGTGGTTTTTGCGATGAAATAAGTTCGTTCCGTTGCCTTGCTAAAGGCTGCCACTGGACCAAGTTTTTCTGAAGCTACGGCATCTTTAGTTCCATCATGGGTAACGCCAATCAGGCTCATTCTCATGGTACTGCCGAAACCATCGGGAACTTCTTTAACGCGCGGCGTAATGATCACGTTAATTGTTTCACCAAAGCGGTCAATCTCCAAAGCCACCGGACTTTCGCCGCGCAGGATCATTTTTTCCTGAATATCCGTGAAACTGTTAACCTTTTCGCCATCCACTTTGCGAATATAATCGCCTGGCAAAAGACCAGCAGATTTAGCAGCCCCATCAACGGTTAAATCATCGATACGGGGTTCGCTGATCGGAATGCCAACGAACATAAAGGCAAATGCAAATATGAAAATTGAAAGCACAAAATTGGCTAAGGGCCCTGCCGCCACAATAGCAATGCGTTTCCATAACTTAGCGGCTTGCAAGCTATTGGGCCGGTATTCGCCATCATTGCTTGGCAGGCTTGCGGCATTGGCATCGCCTTGAAAGCGCACATAACCCCCCAATGGAATCCAGCAAAACTTCCACCGTGTGCCATGGCTATCATTAAAGCCAAATATTTCCCTGCCGAAACCAACTGAAAAGGTTTCAATGGCCACACCACACAGGCGGCCCACATAAAAATGGCCAAGCTCATGGATGAACACAATAACGATCAGCGCCAAAAGATAGGGAAGCGCATAAAATACCACAACAATAAGCGGTGCTTCAAAAATCGATAGATAATTCATTTCAGTTCCCCGCCTCAGGTTCGGACACGTGTTTTTATAATTTACCAATTTTTAACCACAAAGCGGCGAATTTACGTCAAGTTTTCAGTATTATGGTTACCAGCGTAAAAGTCCGGCTGCTGGCATATCGGGATTGTGCAGCAAACCGACAAGGGCTGCCGCAAGAACCACAATCATTAAGCCATCCACCCGGTCTAAAACGCCACCATGGCCGGGAATTAAATCTCCAGAATCTTTAACGCCATAATGGCGTTTGAGAGCGCTTTCAAAAATGTCACCACCCTGCTCCAAAATTGCAAACTGCGCAGCCAGCACGGCCAGTGGCCAATAACTCAGCTCAAAAAAATTTGAACATAGAAGTGAGGCCGACGCTGCCCCCACAATAGCGCCACCCATGCCAGCCCAAGTTTTCTTCGGTGAAAGCTTGGGCGCAAGTTTTGGGCCACCAATAATACGCCCGGCAAAATAAGCTAAACTATCCGCCGCCCAGACAATCACCAAACACCAGATAATGGCCTGAAAACCACGAAATTCATCTGAACGCAGAACCGATAGGGCGAGAATGGGCAGTGCCACATAAGGGACTCCAATGAAGCTCCACAAGGATTTTGGCTGTTTGCGCAAAACCACCAAGGCAATGGAAATCACGGCCAGAAGAACAATAACGCCAAGCTCAATTGGGCCAATTGCCGTTGCGGCCAGCAAAGCCGCCGCCGCGTGAAGCAAGAATTGTCTTGAATCACCACCATGAACAATCAAAACCCATTCGCGCGCGATCAAGACGCCAAGCAGAATGACGAAGACTGAATACCAATAGCCGCCCGCATACACGGCCCCAAGCACCAGAGGGGCCAAGATAAGGGCAGAACTGCTGCGCACCAAAAGGTCAGACCATTTGGAGGGCGTGGCACTCATGCGGTTTGCGCTTTCACACCGCCAAAGCGACGGTCACGCGCTGCATATTCATCAAGGGCTCGCCTAAAAATTGCTGCATCAAAATCAGGCCAGAATTCTGGCACAAATACGAACTCGGCATAGGCACATTGCCAGAGGAGAAAATTTGAGATGCGTTGCTCGCCGCCAGTCCGGATTAACAAATCTGGGTCTGGAATGCCAGATGTATCCAAAGCCCCAGCAATAGTTTCAAGAGTAATGTCGGAAACATTCAATGCGCCGGATTTCACAGAATTTGCAATGGCTTGCGTGGCGCGTAAGATTTCCTGGCGGCTGCCATAATTGAAAGCCACCACCAATTTCAGTTTGGAATTTGCAGCGGTTAACTTTTCTGCATCATCTAACATGGCAATCATCGAAGCTTCAAGATCATCGCGCGCGCCGATGATTTTGATTTGCACGCCGGAGGCATGAAGTTCCGCCACATCCTGGCGGATGAAGCGCCGGAGCAACTCGAGAAGAAACGTAACTTCCGTTTTTGGCCGCGACCAATTCTCGGTGCTGAAAGAATAGATCGTCAAATATTCTATGCCAAAGTCAGAGGCAGCCTTCACGCTGCGGCGAAGCGCATCAATTCCAGTTTTATGTCCGGCTGAGCGCGGCAACCCACGCGCAGCGGCCCAGCGACCATTGCCATCCATGATAATGGCAACATGGCGCGGTGCAGCGGCAGAGGATTTCTTGGTCACTATAGTCAGGCCTCACACCTGCATGATTTCGGCTTCTTTGGCCTTCAACGATGCCTCAATATCCTTAATCGTATCATCAGTCCATTTTTGCACTTCAGTCGATTTATCTTTTTGCTCGTCTTCGCTCATCTGCTTATTTTTTTCGAGCGCCTTTAATTGGTCCATCGCATCA
>JANYGE010000229.1 GCA_025362535.1 Hyphomicrobiales bacterium | reverse complement strand
CATCCACCATCGGGCGATACAAAACTGAAAGCACCGGCCGTTCGCCATCAATCAAAGCAGCCCCGATGCACCAGCCATCCGTGCCATTCACAAAACTCTGCGTGCCGTCAATTGGGTCAACTATCCATAACTTCGAACATGTTAAGCGCCGTGCATTATCTGGCATTTCTTCCGAAAGCCACCCATAGTTTGGTCTTGCCCCGTGCAGACGCTCGCGCAAAAATTTATCGATCGCAAGATCGGCTTCGGTCACGACTGAACCATCAGACTTTGCCCAATGCTTCACCTTCTGGCCTAAGAGCTTCAGGCCAAGCGCACCTGCTTCGCGCATCGTGCCACACAGCAATTCCGCATCGGCCTGCAGATGATCAGGAACTTTAACGCCCAGCAATGGTCATGCCCTCCACCAAGCAGGAGGGCGCATTGGCGGAGCCCTTAAATAACAAATCATTGGCAGGGGTGAGCGCCATAAACATGTCGATCAAATTGCCTGCGACCGTAATCTCACTCACCGGATATTGAATCTCGCCATTCTCAAACCAATAACCCGAAACTCCGCGCGAGTAATCACCGGTGGCTGAATTGATGCTGCTGCCAATAAATTCCGTAATCAGCAAGCCTTTGCCAACAGCCTTGATCATCTCATCAGGTGACTGCGCCCCCACCTCCAAATGCAAGTTGCTGGTGGAGGCCGATGGTTGTGACGCAAGTCCGCGTGAACCATTGCCAGTGGGTGCAAGGCCCAATTGCCGCGATGAACGCAAATCCAAAACCCAACCCGTAAGCACACCGTTTTCGATCAATGCACGGCGCTGCACGGGCAATCCCTCACCATCAAAGCTGCGCGATGATGGACCGCGAGGCCGCAATGGATCATCAATGATATTGATAGTCGATTTGAAAATAGCTTTGCCCATGTGGTCTTTGAGAAAGCTCACACCACGCGCAATGGCACCGCCATTAATGGCCCCAGAAAAATGCCCAATCAAACTTGCGGCCACGCGCCGATCAAAAATAACTGGCACCGATTGTGACGAAAGTTTGCGTGGATTTAGCCGCCGCACCACGCGCTCACCTGCTGTGCGGCCAATTTTTTCTGGAGTTTCAAGATCACCGAAATGATTAGCGGACGTGCCATCATAATCGCGCTCCATTGACGTTCCCTCACCGCCAACGACTGAAGCGCTGAGGCCAAATCCGGTGCGCCGATAGGACCGCGCAAACCCATTGGAAGCAGCAAGGCCAATCATGCCGTCAGAAGCCGATGCGCCAGCGCCGTTGCTGCGCGTAACTCCCGGCACAGCAAGGGCAACCCCTTCAGCCTCAAGTGCCATGGCTTTCAACTTTTCTGCGGTAGGAAAATCGGCCGAAATCAAATCGAGATCAATTGAACCTTTGGCCAACTGTTCAGCCGACGCCAGCCCCGCATATTGATCAGGTGGAGCCAATTTAGCCATTTGAACGCAGCGCTCCACCATGCGGTCCAGTGCTTCAGAGGTGAGCACGCTGCCTGCGATCATCGCAGATGATTGCCCCGCAAAAACCCGCAAGCCAATTTCACGAGACTCGGCTGTTTCGAGTTTTTCAATAACGCCCTGCCGCACCGAAATTTCGGTGTCGCGCCGTTCAATGGCCATGGCATCAGCAGCCGTGGCACCGCGCTTCAAAGCCCGAGCCACCACATCAGAGGCAATATTTAAAAGTTCGTCCGTCATTGAATGAAACACCCTATAAGTAATCCAGCGAGAATAATGAGACCAAAAAAGCGATTGGCCCGAAATAATTTTAAACACAGTGCCGGATCATCATCCTTAAATCTCACCACCTGCCAAGTGGCATGAAGTGCAGCACCTGCTAATCCCACATGGGCAGGCAGTGGTGCTGATACAAGCCACAAGGCAAGATCAATCAATACCAGTGAAGCAGCAAAGAAAACCGCTAGCCACTGCGGCGTGGCGGCACCAAATTTCAGCGCCGTGGATTTCACGCCTATTAACACATCATCTTCTTTGTCTTGATGGGCATAAATTGTGTCATAGGCCATGGTCCAAGAAATACCGCCCAGGTAAAGCGAAAGTGCCGCCCAAGAAAAAGCACCATGAATGGCTGTCCACCCCAAGAGTGCGCCCCAATTAAACGCCATGCCCAAAACCACCTGTGGCCAATAGGTGATACGTTTCATAAAAGGGTAAATCGCCACAATGGCCAGTGACGCAATTGCGGTGACGACCGTGAACCCATTAAACTGGAGAACAATCAACAACCCCAATAGCAATTGCAGGGCCAAAAAAATCGCTGCGGATTGAACCGTTACGCGACCAGAAGGAATAGGCCTTGCGCGCGTGCGCTCCACTTTGCCATCAATAACGCGGTCTACAATATCATTCAGTGTGCAGCCTGCACCGCGCATCACAACGGCGCCCGCTAAAAACAGCGCGGCATATTTCAAATTCGGAATCCCGACGCCAGCACCAATCTGGGCCAGCACCAATCCCCACCAGCATGGCAGCAGCAAAAGCCACCAGCCAATCGGTCGGTCTAGACGCATCAGCTGCGCATAGGGGCGCATGGCTTCGGGCAAGTGGTCAACCCAACTTCCCTTAACCGCATCAACAATCTGACTGGCCTCGCTCATGCTGGCCGTGTTACACGAGCCCCATGGCAAAAACCACACCAAGGTTGCATCTTGAAGAAACGCTTTCAGTTGCGGCTGAATTTGCGCTGCCCAAAGAGCAAAGCCACTATTTGGCCAATGTGCTGCGCTTGGTTTCGGGTGATGCCTTGCGGGTATTCAACAGCACTGATGGGGAATGGCTGGCTTATATCACTGAGGTCGGAAAGAAATCCGTTTCCATCCGCTGCGAAAAGAATGTGAGTGCCGCAACCCCGCCGCCTGATATTGATTATCTGTTTGCTCCCCTCAAACATCAGCGTTTAGATTATCTGGTGCAGAAGGCTACTGAATTGGGAGCAAGACGTTTGCGCCCCATCATCACCGCCCGCACCGTTGCCGAACGGGTGAATCTCGGTCGCATGAAAGCCAATGTTGTTGAAGCGGCCGAACAATGTAATTTGGTGTTTGTTCCGGAGGTTTTGGAGCCCCAGAAATTTGACGCAATCTTGCGCGGCTGGGATGCGGCCCGTACCCTGATATTTTGTGATGAAACCGCCCTCATTTCGGATCCGTTACAAGCTCTGCAAGGCGTCAAAACGCCAGCTGCTATTATTGTCGGGCCTGAAGGGGGATTCACCGAGGAAGAACGCCGCCACTTAAAATCGCTTCCTTTCGTGAAGGGAATTAGCCTCGGCCCGCGCATTATGCGGGCGGACACAGCGGCTGTCGCGGTATTAGCGCTTGTGCAAGCCAGTATTGGTGATTGGTCCAGTTCCCGCAAATCGTAATAAATATTATTACAATCTGTGACTTGCCGCTGTCACTCAGAATGCCTAGATAGGGGCCTTAATGGGAGCTAAAAACAAGTGAGCGGACCAACGCCCGATAACGAAGCTGCGCGTGCACCAATTGAAAGCCGTGCGCAACTCATCAGCTATTTTACCGAAGGCTTTAAACCAAAGGCCGATTGGCGCATTGGCACCGAGCACGAGAAGTTTCCATTCTATAAAGATACCCTTGGTCCGGTTCCCTACGAAGGCAGCAATGGCATTCGCACTTTACTCGAAGGCCTGCGCGATGGTTACGGCTGGGAAGGCGTTTATGAGGGTGAGCATATTATTGCGCTCGCCGACCCAAATTCTCTCGCCAATATATCGCTTGAACCTGGTGGCCAGTTTGAACTTTCTGGTGCTCCATTGAACAGCGTTGGCGCGACGTGTGGCGAAATTTCTGAACACCTCAAACAAGTGCGCGCAGTCGGCGACAAGCTTGGCATCGGCTTCTTAGGTCTAGGTGCCAGCCCGGTGTGGACTCGTGCGCAAACGCCAGTCATGCCCAAGGGTCGCTACAAAATCATGGCACCCTATATGGACAAGGTGGGCACCATGGGCCGCGATATGATGTTCCGCACCTGCACTGTGCAAGTGAATTTGGATTATGCTTCTGAAGCCGACATGGTGAAAAAGCTGCGCACTTCAATTGCCTTGCAACCGCTGGCCACAGCCCTGTTTTCCAATTCGCCCTTCTTGGAG
>JANYGE010000221.1 GCA_025362535.1 Hyphomicrobiales bacterium | reverse complement strand
GCCCCACCTATGTGTTGTTGGGTGATGAACTTGATAGTCCGCGTGGGCGAATTTATTTGATCAAGGAGATGCTGGAGAAAGGTGAAGCTGCCACCGCCGAAACAGTCAAGCATGTGGATCGCTGCCTCTCCTGTCTCTCTTGCATGACCACTTGTCCGTCCGGTGTGAATTACATGCATCTTATAGATCATGCGCGGGTTCATATCGAACACACTTATAAACGTCCGTATACGGAGCGTTTTTTGCGTAACATCCTAGCCTTTGCAATGCCACGCCCTACCTTATTTCGTTTGGCTTTGATTGCGGCCAAACTCGCCTCACCCTTTAAACCTGTCTTTGCAGCTTTGGGTGCAAAGCGCATTTCTGCATTGCTTGATATTGTTCCGAAGCATCTGCCGAACCCTGAACGCTCCGGGCAGCCCGGAACATATCCCGCTGTCACCCCCAAAAAGAGCCGTGTCGGCTTGTTGATGGGCTGTGTGCAGAGTGTTATCGATCCTGCCATTAATGCCGCAACCATCCGCTTGCTCACGCGCTTGGGGCATGAAGTTGTGGTGGTGCGCGAAGCCTGTTGCGGTTCGCTCACGCATCACATGGGCAAGGAGGCTGACGCGCTTTCTCGCGCGCGGCGGATGATTGATCAGTGGACGGATGAAAATCTTGATGCGGTGATTATCACCACGTCGGGTTGCGGCACCACGATCAAAGATTATGGCCATATGTTCCGCCTCGACGAGAGCTATTCCGATAAGGCCAAAGCGATCAGTGCTAAAGCTAAAGATGTTTCTGAATTTTTGTTTGGCCTCAATCTGCCAGCCAAAGCTATGAATTTGCGCATTGCCTATCATGCCGCCTGCTCCATTCAACATGGGCAACAACTTAAATCGCAGCCACTGGCACTTCTGCGCAAGGCCGGATTTGATGTGGCCGAAGTTCCGGAAGGCCATCTCTGCTGTGGCTCGGCTGGCACTTATAATATTATGCAGCCTGAGATCGCGCGCAAATTGCGGGATCGCAAGGTGGCACATATTGAAAGCACGAAGCCGCAGGCGATTGCCACGGGCAATATTGGTTGCATCACGCAAATTGCAACAGGCACTGAAATCCCGATCCTGCATACGGTAGAACTTTTGGATTGGGCTTATGGTGGCGAGAAGCCTGAGAAATTGGCGCTCTTATAATTTCCGCAAGAACACGCTGCGCACTTTGTGATCGGCACCTTTGCGCAAAACCAAATCAGCGCGTGGGCGGGTTGGCAAAATATTTTCGCGTAGATTTAAAAGGTTAATGCTGTTCCACACCCGCGTGGCGGTTTCCCTCGCTTCGGCATCACTTAACGAAGCATAGCGATGGAAATAGGATTTTGGATCTTTAAACGCTCCACTGCGCAGCGTGAAAAACCGTTCAATATACCACTCCTTCAAATCCTCCACATCCGCATCAATGAAAATAGAGAAATCAAAAAAGTCAGACACGTTTGGAATGCCGCGGCCATCGCGCGGAGGCCGGCCCGTTTGCAAAACATTGATGCCTTCAACAATCAGAATATCAGGCTGGTCAATCACCTGAGCTTTGCCGTGCAACACATCATAGGTGAGATGTGAATAGAGCGGGGCCTCCACATCGCGCTCACCCGATTTAATGTCAGACATGAAGCGCAATATATTCGGCAGGTCATAACTTTCAGGAAAACCCTTGCGCGCCATCAGACCATCGCGTTCGAGAATGGCATTGGGCAAAAGAAAACCATCGGTGGTGACCAGATCAACTTTCGGCGTCGAAGGCCAGCGCGAAAGCAGACGCCGGAGAATTCGCGCTGTGGTGCTTTTGCCACCCGCCACGCTGCCCGCTACCCCAATCACATAAGGCACTTTTAAATCATGCCGATGCAAAAACATATTCGATGCATTGAAAAGCTTCTGGCTGGCCTGCACATAGAGATTGAGCAGGCGTGACATGGGCAGATAGATGGTTTCGACTTCTGAAAGATCAATTCTATCATTGAGACTGCGCACTTCCTTAAGGTCCGCTTCGGTTAAAGTCATCGGCGTATCTTCGCGCAGCGCCGCCCATTCATCACGGCCAAAGCGGCGGAAGGGCGAGACTTCTCTGGCGAGATCTTCTTCGATATCAACCATTGCGATTGGCTTTCTCCACAAGGCCCGATGTGCCTTCGCGCTTTTCTAAAACTGCCAGCACATCAGCCAGCGGAACATCCGTTGAATGCAACAGCACGAGCAAGTGATAGAGTACATCGGCTGCTTCATTTGTGACGTTGGTTTTGTTGTTCAGCACCGCCGCCATCGCGAGTTCAAAAGCTTCCTCGCCGAATTTCTTGGCGCATTTTTCTGGGCCTTGTGAAAGGAGCTTGGCCGTATAGGAACTTTCCGGCGCTGCACCTTTGCGAGACGTAATCGTTGCGTTAAGTTTTTCAAGCGTGTTCATTTATGCCCCTGTGACCAATCGCATGGGAATGCCGTTTGCGGCCATATGTGCTTTGGCCTCCGCGATCTTAAACGTTCCGAAGTGAAATATCGAGGCAGCCAGAACCGCCGTAGCGTGGCCATCGCGAATGCCTTCGACGAGATGATCCAGCGTGCCCACACCGCCTGAAGCGATCACCGGGATTTTTACGGCGTCCGCAATGGCGCGGGTCAATGCGATGTTAAAGCCTTGGCCAGTGCCATCGCGATCCATCGAGGTGAGCAGAATTTCTCCTGCGCCAAGGCTTGCAACTTCGCGGGCGAAGTCCACCGCATTGATGCCAGTTTCCTTGCGGCCCCCATGGGTGAAAATTTCAAATCGGCCAAGCGATATTTCTTTGGCATCAATGGCTACAACAATGCATTGGCTGCCAAATTTTTTCGCTGCAGCTTTTACGAATTGGCGGTCAGATACAGCTGCCGAATTGATCGACACTTTATCAGCGCCCGATAAAAGCAAATTGCGAATATCATCCAATTTGCGAACGCCACCGCCCACGGTGAGCGGCATGAAGCAGGCTTCAGCGGTGCGTTTCACCACATCAAACATGGTGCCACGATTTTCATGGGTGGCGGTGATATCGAGAAAGCACAGTTCATCGGCCCCCGCCGCATCATAGGCTTTGGCACATTCGACCGGATCACCAGCATCAACCAGATTGACGAAGTTGACCCCTTTGACAACGCGACCATCTTTTACATCGAGACAAGGAATGAGGCGGGCTTTGAGCATCAGCGCCCTCCCGAGACGCGCAAGCATGCGCCAGTGGTATAAGACGAAGCATCGCTTAACAAGAACATCACAGCTTCGGCAATCTCTTCCGGCAAGCCAATGCGCTTCATGGGAATGTTGGGCCTGATGCGTTCGACGCGGGCTGCATCACCCGTAGATTTTTCATGTATCTCCGTTTCGATCATGCCGGGCACCACGGCATTCACGCGGATGCCTTCTTCAGCCACTTCTTTCGCCAAACCATAAGTGAGTGATTCAACGCCGCCCTTGCTTGCGGCATACCAAACATATTCATGCGGACTGCCAAGCAATGCGGCAGCTGATGAAAGGTTTACAATAGCACCACCACTTCCGCCAAGCCTTGTGGACATACGCTTGACCGCTTCGCGGGCCACAAAAATTTTACCGAGCAAATTAATATCGATCACATCACGAATTGTCGAAATTTCAGCATCAACAAGTTTGCTACTCTTTCCAGTGACGCCCGCATTATTTGCCACATGGGTGACTTTACCCAGGTGCTTTTCAGTTTCATTAAACATGCGGGTGACATCTTCGGGCTTGCTCACATCGCCTTGAATGGCAATGCCGCCAATCTCTTGGGCCAGTGCTTCAGCTGCATTTTTGTCACTGTGATAATTCACGGCAACAGCATAGCCCTGTTTGGCCCCAAGCCTGGAAATTGCAGCGCCAATGCCGCGCCCACCACCTGTTACGAGAAGAATTTTTTTCACGCAGCCTCCGCAATTAATTTGAGTGCAGCCGCAGGATCAATGCGGCCATCATAGAGGGCGCGCCCCGTGATGGCCCCTGCAAGTTTTTTAGCATCGGATTTTAACATGCGCTCAATATCATTGATCGAAGCCAGCCCACCGGAAGCAATCACCGGAATGGAAACTGCATCGGCCAAGGCCAAGGTGCTGGGCCAATTGATACCCGTCAAAATGCCATCGCGGTCAATGTCAGTATAAATAAGTGCGGCAACGCCAGCCCCTTCGAATTGTTTGGCAAGCTCAATCACTTCGAGTGATGAGGCTTCTGCCCAACCCTCAACAGCCACTTTGCCGCCCTTGGCATCTATGCCAACGGCCACTCTGCCGGGGAAAAGCTTGCAAGCTTCTTTGACAAGTGTGGGATTGCGCACGGCGACAGTGCCGAGGATGACACGGGCCAGACCTTTATCCAGCCAGGTTTCAATATGTGCCAAGCTGCGAATGCCGCCGCCCAGCTGCACAGGATTCTTGGTTGATTTTAAAATCGCCTCAACCGCAGCGCCATTCACCGATTGCCCTTCAAAGGCTCCATTGAGATCGACAACATGCAGCCATTTGAAACCTTGGTCTTCAAAAGCCCGGGCTTGGGCAGCGGGACTCTCGTTATAAATCGTTGCCTGTGCCATATCACCCAGTTTCAGGCGCACACACTGGCCATCTTTAAGGTCGATTGCCGGAAACAGGATCACGGCCGCCACCGCAAGAAATTTGCGATCAATGCCAAGCCCAATGTTTGGCTCTTCTCGGGGTGGAACTGGGTTCCTACAATATTATCATAGCCAACCATGGCAGTGATCTCACAGGCATAGTCTGATGTGGCAATCAGATCTTCCGGCAGAGTTGGTTCCATGTGATAGGAGTGCACGAAATAGGCGTGGAGACCAGCATCCCCCGTTGCAATGCCATCAAGCAAGGCGTGTTGACTGGTGGGCTTGATGGTGTTCCAGCCCATGTGTGGGATTTTCAAAGTGGGATCAGACGGCGCAATCGGTTTCACATCACCCGCAATCCAACCCAGACCTTTGGTGACTTCATGTTCCAGCCCGCGCGTGGCCATAATCTGCATGCCCACACAAATACCGAGGATCGGTTTGCCTTTGGTGATTACTTGCTCTTGCAAAGCCTCACGCAGACCTTCAATGGCCAGCAAGCCTTCATAGCAATCTTTGAAGGCCCCCACGCCAGGCAGAACAATGCGTTCAGCTTTTTCTAAAGCTTCGGGCCGATTGGAAACGACAATATCTGCCTTGATTTTGAAATCCTTGGCGGCGCGTTCAAAGGCCTTGGCAGCAGAGTGCAAATTGCCGGAACCATAATCAATGATCACTGTCTTCATCCGGCGAGTGAACCTTTGGTGCTTGGAATGCGGTTCGGCTGACGGGGGTCAATCTCCAGCGCATCACGCAATGAACGGGCCAGTGCTTTGAAACTGGATTCTGCGATGTGATGGGCATTCAAGCCATAGGCAGTTTCCAAATGCAAGGTGATGCCCGCATTCATGGCGAAGGCTTGAAACCATTCGCGCACCAGTTCGGTATCAAACGTGCCAATCTTGTGGCGTGGATATTCGCATTTGAAAACGAGGAATGGCCGGCCCGAAACATCAATTGCAACGCGGGTCAAAGTTTCGTCCATTGGCAAATCGCACGAGGCATAGCGGCGGATGCCTTTGCGGTCGCCCAAGGCTTCGGCTATGGCTTGGCCCAAAGCGATGCCACAATCTTCCACAGTGTGGTGATCATCAATGTGCAAATCGCCTTTGGCTTCGAGTGTAATGTCGATCAATGAATGACGCGCCAGCTGTTCCATCATATGGTCAAAGAAGCCCACGCCAGTTTTAATGGCATAGCTTCCGGTGCCATCCAAGTTAACGGTGGCCGAAACTTCGGTTTCAGTGGTCTTACGAGAGATGGTGGCCTTGCGCATGAATTAACCTTTCGCGGCGGCTCTTAGCAGATGCAATATAAATTGGGAAGTTGGCCTTTAACTTTGGGTTAGCAAGGCTTAGATGTGACCCTCAAAAGGAATTTCACATGAGCGATCCAACAAATTGGCATGGCACGACCATCTTGGGCGTGCGCAAGGGCGGGAAAATAGTTATCGCTGGCGATGGCCAAGTGAGCATGGGTAACACGGTAATGAAGGGCAATGCCCGCAAAGTGCGGCCCTTGGGTTCCACTGGCGTGATCGCCGGATTTGCTGGAGCCACGGCGGATGCAATGACGCTGTTTGAGCGGCTGGAAGGCAAATTGGAGCAATTTCCCAACCAACTCACCCGCGCTTGCGTGGAGATGGCCAAGGACTGGCGCACTGACCGATATTTGCGGCGCTTGGAAGCGATGATGATTGTGGCCGATAAAAATATTTCACTGGTGCTGACGGGTACTGGCGATGTGTTGGAGCCTGAACATGGCGTGGTGGCGATTGGTTCTGGCGGTAATTACGCCTTGGCCGCTGCGCGCGCGCTGATGGACACAGATATGGATGCCGAAGCGATTGCACGAAAAGCCATGGGCATTGCCGCCGACATTTGCGTTTATACCAATGGCAATTTGACGATTGAGACTCTGACAGCATGACAAACTTTACGCCCCGCGAAATTGTTTCCGAACTTGATCGCTATATTATTGGCCAGCATGACGCCAAGCGCGCTGTGGCTATTGCGCTGCGCAACCGCTGGCGCAGGCAGCAGCTCAATGGGCAGATGCGCGAAGATGTGGTGCCGAAGAATATTTTAATGATCGGACCTACAGGTGTGGGCAAAACCGAAATTGCACGGCGGCTGGCCAAACTTGCCAATGCGCCGTTTCTGAAAGTTGAAGCTACTAAGTTTACCGAGGTTGGCTATGTGGGCCGCGATGTGGATCAGATTGTGCGTGATCTGCTGGAAGCCGGCATCGGCATGGTGAAAGCAGCACGGCGCAAGGATGTGGAAGCGGCAGCTCATGCAGCGGCTGAAGACCGCGTGGTGTCAGTGTTGGTGGGTGAAAATGCCTCCGAGTCCACCCGTGATTCCTTCCGCAAGAAATTGCGTGATGGCGTGCTCGACACTAAGGAAATTGAAATTCAGGTGGCTGATACTGGCGGTGCGCCAAGCTTTGATATTCCGGGCATGCCCGGTGGTTCGGCTTCAATCATTAACATCAGCGATATGATGGGCAAGGCCTTTGGCAACCGCACCAAAGCGCGCAAAGTTTCGGTGGCGCAGGCCCATGAAATTTTGATGATTGAGGAAAGTGAAAAACTTTTAGATCATGATAAAATTTTGCAAGAGGCCATCGAGGTTGTTGAGAATAATGGCATCGTGTTTTTGGATGAGATCGACAAGATCGCCTCCACAGGCGGGCGCGGTGGCGCTGATGTAAGCCGTGAAGGGGTGCAGCGCGATTTGCTGCCGCTGATCGAGGGCACCACAGTTTCAACCAAGCATGGTCCGGTGAAGACCGATCATATTCTCTTCATTGCGTCGGGGGCCTTCCATGTGGCCAAACCATCAGATTTATTGCCAGAACTGCAAGGTCGCTTGCCTATTCGTGTGGAATTAAAAGCGCTGGGCCAAGAGGAATTCCGCCGGATTTTAACCGAGCCGGAGACGAGCCTGATCAAGCAATATAAAGCTCTGCTCGACACCGAAGGCGTGACGCTGGAATTTTCCGATGAAGGTGTAGCCGCAATTGCGCGCATCGCAGCGGAGATTAACGGCTCCATCGAAAACATTGGCGCGCGCAGATTGCAAACGGTGATGGAACGCATTCTAGATGAAGTGAGCTTCACTGCCACCGACCGTTCCGGAGAGACGGTGAAGATCGACGAGGCCTATGTGGTGGAGCATGTGGGGGCGCTGGCGAAGAATGTGGATTTGAGTAAGTTTATTTTGTGATCCTATGTCAGCCTGCTTCGAGGCCCGCGCTCGCGTGGGCACTCAGCATGAGGAAATTTATTTTTTCCTCATGCTGAGGTGCGACCTCGTACTTGATACGAGGGAGCCTCGAAGGGCTGTCATATGTGGTGCTTAAATATTTCCACCGCGGCCCATTTCCATCAACAATT
>JANYGE010000257.1 GCA_025362535.1 Hyphomicrobiales bacterium | reverse complement strand
TCCAATCCGCAAGTGCTGCACCGCAAATCATGTAAGGATAAGCGCTCGGCAACAGCAAAGGACAGTCTTCACCAATGAGCCGCAACTCCTTCGCAAAGCTCTGTGCCATTGAGTTAAAATACTCACCCATCCCAAGTGCTTCTTGATGAGCTTTGCTGAAATGATATGGCGATGACGAAAAATGTGGAATGATGCGGATGCCATCAAGGCCCTGATCAATCGCCTGCAAAGGATACAACTTATTCACATAGATATCGACCTGATATCCTCTTGAAACATATTCATAGGCCCGAACCAAATTGAGTTCTCTATTGTGCCCCGTCAACTTGCTCATGCCAGGATCAGCTACGGCAATACGCTTCATGAATTAATCTCTTATCCTATAAGGATTGAATTGAACTTCTGGTGGACGAAACAACCCTAATCGCCTCGCCATGTTCCTGAATCTACCCAAAGATGCACATAAAGTCTAGCTGATCTACCTAAGATAGTATGAACTTTGTTGCGATTCATTGGAAAACTCTTTGAATTGTTGTAGTCTTATCTTCATGAACATCCAAACCCCAAACATCAGAACCGGAATCTCCGTTTGCCCGCATGATTGCCCTTCGGCTTGTGCGCTGGAGGTGGAGCTGCTGGACGAAAACACCATTGGCCGGGTGCGCGGCGCTAAGGATAATTCTTATACGCTGGGGGTGATCTGCGAGAAAGTGGCGCGCTACGCCGAGCGCATTCATCATCCGGATCGTTTGCTGCACCCGATGAAGCGGGTGGGGCCGAAAGGTTCGGGGCAATTTGAGCGCATCTCGTGGGATGAAGCGCTTGACCTAACGGCTGCGGCTTTCCTCAAAGCCGAAAAAGAACATGGCAGTGAATCAGTGTGGCCTTATTATTATGCTGGCACCATGGGGCTGGTGATGCGCGATGGCATTGAACGCTTGCGCCATGTTAAATCCTATTCCGGCATGTATGGCACGGTGTGCATCGCCTTATCATGGGCGGGTTATTTTGCTGGCACGGGCCGCATTGCAGGCGTTGACCCGCGTGAGATGCAGAAATCTGATCTCATTGTGGTGTGGGGCGGCAACCCGGTGAACACCCAAGTGAATGTGATGACGCATATTGGCATCGCCCGCAAAACCCGTGGCGCCAAAATGGCCTGCGTTGATATTTATGAAACCGGCACGATGAAAGCCGCCGACATAAAGTTGCTGATCAAGCCCGGCACCGATGGCGCACTCGCCTGTGCGATCATGCATGTGTTATTTCGTGACGGTCACGCCAACTGGGATTATTTAAATCAGTACACGGATCATCCACGCGAGTTGGAAGCCCATCTCAAAGATAAAACCCCAGAATGGGCGGCGGAGATTTGTGGTTGCCCGCTTTCTGAAATCGAAGCCTTTGCCAAGCTGATTGGTGAAACCCCGCGCACCTATTTCCGCATTGGCTATGGTTTTGCCCGCTCGCGCAATGGCGCGGTTAACATGCATGCGGTAACCTCGATCCCGGCCATTACGGGCGCGTGGCTTAATGAAGGTGGGGGTGCTTTGCATTCCAACAGTGGCATTTATAAATGGAATAAAACTTTGATCGAAGGCAAGGATGCCGCCAAGGGAAAATTCCGCGTGATGGATCAAGCCCGCGTGGGCGAAGCGCTGCTCGGCAATCCGCATGATTTACAAGGCGGGCCACCAGTGATGGCCATGCTCATTCAAAACACCAATCCTGTCTCCATCGCACCCGACCAAAACAAAGTGAAGCAGGGCTTTGCGCGTGAGGATCTGTTCGTCTGTGTGCATGAGCAATTTATGACCGAGACGGCCAAATATGCCGATGTGCTTTTGCCTGCCACCATGTTTTTGGAGCATGATGATCTTTATCAAGGTGGCGGGCACCAACATATTATGTTTGGCCGCAAGCTGGTGCAGGAACCAGGCGAATGCAGAACCAATCATTTTGTGATCAGCGAAATCGCCAAGCGTGTGGGTGCCGTTCACAAGGGCTTCGAGATGAGCCCGCGTGACATTATTGATCAAACCCTGCGAGATACCAACCGCCCCGGTCTCGATGTGCTCGACGCGGAAAACTGGGTGGATATTCAACCAGAGTTTGAAACCGCGCATTTCATCAAAGGCTTTGGCCATGCGGATGGCAAATATCACTTCAAACCGGATTGGAAAAAGGCGGCCAACCTCTCGCCCACCGGCCAGCTTGGCCCCTATGAAGACCTGCCAAAATTTCCGGATTATTATACGGCAATTGAAGTGGCGAATGAAGAATATCCCTTCCGCCTCGCCACCTCACCAGCGCGCACCTTCTTAAACTCCAGCTTCAATGAAACGCCCTCCAGCCGCAAACGCGAAGGCAGGCCTATGGTGTTCGTGCACCCAGAGGATTTAACTGCAAACGGATTGGCGGACGGCGATAAAGTGCGGCTGGGCAGCGCCCGTGGCCAGGTGACATTGCACGCCAAAGCCCATGACGGCCAAAGGCGCGGCGTGTTAATTTCAGAAGGCCTGTGGCCCAATACGGCCTATGAAGACGGCTGCGGCATCAACACGCTGACTGGTTCCGATCAACCCGCCCCAGCCGGTGGCGGCAGCTATCATGATAACCGGGTGTGGCTGCGCAAGGTTTGAGTATAAATTGGGGTCACAACTTGAGCCGTTACCCCTGCGAAAGCAGGGATGACGAAATTAGAGTGGGTTTCCTCACCCTAAAAAAATAATATTCCGAAGCTTGCATTCTGCTAAATCACCAGCTATTCACCCCCGCAGTCGGGAGATTAGCTCAGTTGGTAGAGCGCTTCGTTTACACCGAAGATGTCGGGAGTTCGAGTCTCTCATCTCCCACCATTTAATTTCCAGCTTCAGCTTTCGCTTTTAGTGCGGGAAATATGGTGTCTCTGGCTTTTGCCAGCATTGCTTCATTGTCAATTTCGCACCAGATAAGATCCTGCATCACGATGCATTTTATCGGGTGCTGGGCTGAAACTCTGACCAAGGCTTCCTCATATTCCACATTCACCGGCGAAGGGTGCAAGTGCTCTATGGTGTGCAGGAGGGCGGCGCGCAAAGCGTTGCCGCAGCGCAAAATGCCAACCACCTCTCCAACGGGATCGGCTGCGATGGCTGCACGGTTTTTTGATTGATGGCACAAATGCCCGCTGGAATCTGCCCAGGTGTGGAATTCATCGCCCGAGCCTGAAGGCCCTGCCAATATGATGAGGTTCTCAGCAGAACCCGATAAAGCGGTGACGAGGGCTACGGGTTCATAAAGAATATCACTATCAAGAATTAAGCACGGCCCATCACAAGCGCGCAAACCCACAGCAAGGCTAACCGCGTTGCCAGCGGTGGCATAGGCAGCATTATATATTTTGATCAGGTGCAACCCTGCGGGAACTTCGAGCTGGTCAAAGGCCTCGCTCACATGGCCGGTCACCAAAATCACTTTTCTGATTCCATTCGCCTGTAAGGCTGCGAGCGACAGGTCCAAGGGGGTGACCCCGTGAATATCAAGAAGGCATTTGGGCCAATCCTTGGTCAAGCCCTCCAACCGCGTTCCGCGCCCTGCCGCAAGAATGATGGCAATCTCTGGCCTTGTGTTACTCAGTTCAATGCTCCAAAAAATAAACTTTATGAGACAGGGTCTATGAAGTTAAAATTCTCAAGGGTCAAGCTGACCGTCACTCTAAGAGCGGCAGCGAAAGCGCCTCAGTGGAATGCCGTTACAGCGCTGGCCGACTTGTGCCGCGCCAGCACGGCTCTGAGTGAGGCTGGAATTCACCACTGGATCACCTATGGCGCGCTGCTTGGCTTGATCCGCGATGGGGAATTGATCAAATGGGATACGGATGTGGATATCGCAGTGGGGCCGGACGTCAATTTTGCCGCTGTTGAAAACACGCTCACAGCGGCGGGCATGCCGATCACCAAAACCCGCAGCGCTGATGGCCGGGTGAATGTGGCCAAGTTCTTATGCGGTAACACTGCAGGCGATATTTTCATGACTCAGGAAATTGGCAAGAAGCTTGTGACCCATGAAGGCAAAAGCCCGCATGTTTTCGTTTTCTCACATCTCTATGCGGGCGTGGAGATGCGCGAATTTGATGGATTTAAAGTGCCAGTGCCAAAGAATGCTGAAACCTATTTGGCCCATATCTATGGCCCCAATTGGCGGGTGCCCGCCAAGCTCTGGTCGTGGAAATATTCAGCCTTCAATCTGGAATCCGTCCACTGCATTGGCCTGCGCGGGGTATATTCCTGGGGGGTGGGCTGGATGAAGTGGCAGGTTAAGAGAGTGTGTAAGTCAATCAAGGCCAATGCTTCGAGGCTCGCAGCTCACGCTTCGCGCACCTCAGCATGAGGGGAGTGGATAAAGTCTCACCCTGAGGCGCCGCGAAGCAGCCTCGAAGGGCTGGCGGCAATGGGTTCCGTATTGCCAATCTCTCATCTTGAAGCATAAGCCAAGCCTTCAGCTCACTTCGCTAGCAACCTGAAGATCGATCGCTGGAAGTGGTCCGCCAGCGATCACGGCTTCGAAGGCGCGCAGGCGTTTGTAGATTGACATTAACTCAACAATGTCGGTCCATGAATTGACCAGATATTGGAAGGAACTGCGCACCTGATCGAAGGCATTCAAAATCTGGTTCATGGCGCCCAGTGTGATTTTTCCCGCAACAATGGTGGGGGCCAAAACGAAGTAGGGGAAAATGTTGTCGGTTTGCAAATAGATGATGCGGCCCACATTGAAATACATGTAGTTAAAATAGAGTCGGAAATAGTTTTTGCGAACGTCTTGAAACAGCTCGGTCATGGTTGGCGGCAGGGCGCGGTCTGCATAGTCTTCACCGTAAACAAGTTCCTTGCGGTAAGCGGCTTCAACCTTTTGATTGCGAAATTGTAAGCCCGGCAAACGCACCCCGATGAGGGCGAGGAAGGCCGTGCCAAAGGCCGACCACGCTAAAGCAACCACCACCAGCGCATAAGGAATATGACCGATGATCGGCAGTTCGGTCACATCGGCAGAAAGCTTCAGCAACACTGGCAAGAACGCAATAAGCGTCATGATGGAGCTGACCAAACTTACGCCTAAGTCTTCCGTGTTGCTGGCAAAGCGCATAGTGTCTTCCTGCACACGCTGTGCTGCACCTTCAACACTGCGCAATTGTGGCCAATGCGTCATATAAAAATCATTCATCGCAGTGCGCCAGCGAAACACATAATGGCTGACGAAGAAACGATTAAGCACACCCATGATCACGGCAACCGATGCGATGCCAAAGAAGCTGAGCAAGCCTGCATAGAATTCACCCAAAGTGACGGGGCGGGTTTTGCCCAAAGCAGCCTGAATCAAATCATAAAATGGGCCATACCAATTATTGATGGCCACACTTACCTCGACCTGAAAATAGGTTACAAAAATGATCAACGCTGATCCGAGCACCGACCACATGAACCATTTATGGGGAGAAAACACTTTCCAAAAAGCGGCAAAAATTCCAACCACAAAAGCATAATAAATATAAAACCAGATGAAAGGCTTTGACCAGAAAACCGAAACACCAATAATCGGTGCATCGGTATCAGCTGGATTTGGCAAACCGATATTGACGCCGAAATTGCGCGCCACAAAAAACCAAAACAACACGGCAGCCAAGGCCCACACAATCGCTGAGGTAAAAAAGGCGCGTGGGCTTGGAAAAAATGAAACAAACATTGGGGCTGTCTTTCATGGTTTAAAGGATTAGATTCGGCTTAACCTTAGTCTTTACGCACCCTCAGGAGCAACGGTTTCTTGGATAAACACTTTGTCATATTCTAATCGCATTGGGTCACTGGACCGTGCCATTGCCACCTGGCTGGAAACCCGTGAAGCGGGGGCTTTGCGCGATAAGGCGGATCGGTTGACTGAAACTTATCGCCATGGCCGAAGCTCGGCCCATATTGATCTTGCTGCCTATCTCACGGCGCGCATGCCCGCCACTTATGCGGCCGTGGGGCGGGTGTTATCGCAGATTGCTGTGATTGCCGAAAGTTTCGCACCGCAATCCATCCTGGATGTGGGGGCAGGGCCTGGCACCGCAAGCTGGGCGGCTTTGGCGCAATGGCCGGAAATTCAAAACATTACCATGATTGAAGCCGATGCGCGCTTTGTGGCTTTGGCTGAAGAACTGGCGGCAGCCAGCGCGCTTCCAGCACTGGCGGCAGCACAAGTGATCAAAGCCAAATTGGGCGAGGGTGACGCCAAGGCAAATCTTGTTATCGCGGCCTATGTGTTTGCCGAACTGGAAGAGCGCGCCGCCGGAGAGGCAGCACTGAAGCTTTGGGCCCAGGCTGAGCATATGCTGGTGATCATCGAACCCGGAACGCCCAGAGGCTTTGCCCGCATTCGCAACGCGCGTGCCGCATTGCTGGCGGCGGGTGCCCACCTGATTGGGCCATGCACCCACGCCAACACTTGCCCGATGAGCGGCAAGGACTGGTGCCATTTCACCCAGCGTCTGGCCCGCAGCCGCGACCATATGCATGCCAAAGCGGCCTCAGTGCCTTATGAGGATGAACCCTTCAGCTGGATCGCTGTGGCGCGTCAAAAATATGATCTGCCGCAAGCCCGCATTGTGGCACCACCCATCACAACCAAAATTGGAACGACGTTGAAACTCTGCAGCGCTGCCGGATTGCACATACAGCAGATTGCATCGCGTGATAAGCCAGCTTACAAACAGGCTAAGAAATTGGAATGGGGGGATGCTTTCTCGTTGTAACTTCGAATGTGTAACCAGGGACCTCATCCGCCCCTTCGGGGCACCTTCTCCAAAGG
>JANYGE010000105.1 GCA_025362535.1 Hyphomicrobiales bacterium | reverse complement strand
TTTTCTTGTCTCCTAAGCTAGCCCTTTGAATTTATGTAAATGAGGTCTATATATCCGACCAGAGGACTCAGCTATGTTTATTCAAACCGAAGCCACCCCAAATCCTGCCACCCTGAAATTCATTCCGGGCAAACCGGTTTTGCCAGGCTCCACCCGCGAATATAAAAAGGCGGCCGATGCGCTCGAATCACCCTTGGCTGAGAAGCTGTTCAGTGTGACGGGAGTTTCCGGCGTGTTTTTGGGCCATGATTTTATCACGGTCAGCAAGGGCACGGGCGAATGGCAACACTTGAAGCCCGCCATTCTTGGCTTGATTATGGATCATTATGTCTCAGGCGCGCCAGTGTTGACGGAAGCTGGCATTATCGAAGTTTCAGGTGAAGAGTTTTTTGAGGATGAACACTCTGAAATCGTGAAAACGATCAAGGATCTTCTTGATACGCGTGTGCGCCCCGCTGTGGCCCAAGATGGTGGTGACATTACTTTTAAGGGCTTCAAAGAAGGTGTGGTCTATTTGAACATGAAAGGTTCATGTGCTGGTTGCCCAAGCTCAACAGCAACCTTGAAGCATGGCATTGAAAATTTGATGCGCCATTTCGTGCCTGAGGTTTCGGAAGTTCGCGCCGTTTAACGGTTCTCAAATTTCGGCGTGCGCTTCTCCAAGAATGCAGCCATGCCTTCTTTTTGATCGTGAAGATCAAACATCGAATGGATAAGGTCGCGTTCCAACTTTAAGCCTGCACTCAGTGGCAATTCTTCGGCAGCCTTCACGGCTTGCTTGGCGGCTTTTACCACTGGATGAGACAAGCCAGCGATTTTAGCTGCCATGGCCAAAGCTTCTTTCATCAGTTGATCGGCAGGCACCACGCGTGACACAAGGCCAGAACGTTCGGCCTCGCCAGCATCAATCATCCGGTGGGTTAAAATCATATCCATTGCCTTGGCCTTGCCTAAAGCGCGCAGCAAACGCTGGGTGCCACCGGCACCCGGAATAATCCCCAAGCTGGTTTCCGGCAGGCTAAATTTCGCCGTTTCAGCAGCGATGATTATATCGCAAGCCAGTGCAAATTCGCAGCCACCACCCAAAGCAAAGCCAGAAACAGCCGCGATGATCGGTTTGGTAATGTTGTTTATGTGGTCCCAGCTGTGGAGGAAATTTTCGCTCTTCACATCGGCGAAAGTTTTATCTTTCATCTCACGAACATCAGCGCCCGCCGCAAAGGCTTTTTCATTGCCCGTAATAATAATGGCACCGATGCCATCATTCTGTTCAAACCCATCAAGAGCTGCATTTAGCTCGATGACCATCGCCGTGCTTAAAGCATTGAGAGCCTTAGGCCGATTGAGCTGAATCAGACCCACACCGCCTTCAGTGCTCACAATGATATTTTCATAAGCCATGTGAAAATCCTACTTCTGACAAACCGAACAATAAAATGTGGAACGTCCACTTTGAACAACGCGTTTAATTTGGCCCGCACAGCCCGCAGTGTCGCACGCTTGCCCTTCCTGATCATAGGCCGAAAAGCGCTGCTGATAAGAGCCTTTTTCACCATCAGCGCCAACAAAATCTTGTAAGGTTGAGCCGCCCGCGTCAATGGCTTCATTGAGAATGTCTTTAATATGCCGGACCAGAACATCAATGCGTGGATCATAACTCTTGGCCTTCACCAAAGTTTCAGCCTTGCGCAGGGGTGATAATCCAGCACGGTGCAAAGCTTCACAGACATAAATATTGCCAAGCCCCGCTATAATGGTCTGGTCGAGCAAAGCGGCCTTCAGAGGTGCCGACTTATCGCGGAATTTCTCCGCTATATAAGCCCCATTGAGCCCATTGCCCAAAGGTTCAACACCTATGTCTTTGAGCAACCTGTGGTGATGCAATTCTGCCGTGGCGGTCACATCCATCATACCAAACCGTCGTGGGTCGCTATACACAACGCGTAAGCCATTGCTCAGCGTGATCACCACATGATCATGCGGCCCATCGGCATTCTCAGCAGCTCCGGTTTCGAAGTAAAATTCACCCAAATTGGCAGCGCCACCTTCCGGCTTTAGGAGGGTAAAGCGCCCCGTCATGCCCAAATGCACAATTAGACTTTGGCCATTGTCTAAATCGACAAGAATATATTTGGCCCGCCGCGCGAGGGTTTGCACCGTGGCCCCTTCCAGCATTGCGGCAAAATCAGCCGGAAACGGAAAGCGCAAATTAGCCCGGCGCGTTTCAACGCGGATGATCTTTTGGCCCTTGAGCACAGGCTCAAGACCGCGCTTGACCGTCTCAACTTCGGGCAACTCTGGCATGGTTAACTGTGTTAGCGTGTCGCGCCACAGTTTCAATAGAAGTCTTTGCCGCAATGCACTATCTTGTGGCCATGACACAGGAAAGTGAAAATGCGGCCTTTGGCTTTCGCCAAGTGCCCACAGGTGAAAAGCAAGGCTTGGTCAACGAGGTCTTCTCCAAGGCCGCAAGCCGTTATGATCAGATGAATGATCTGATGTCGTCAGGCCTGCACAGGCTGTGGAAAGACGATATGATCACCATGTTAAATCCACCCAAGGGGCCCCGCAGTTTTAATGCACTCGATGTGGCAGGCGGCACGGGTGATATTGCTTTTCGGATTCTTGATGCAGGCGGCCCCAACACACGCGTAACTGTGGCTGATATTTCGCCAGAAATGGTGGGCGAGGGCCAGAAGCGCGGCATGTTGGAAAATCGATTGGCGCGCTGTTCCTTCACCGTAGGAAATGCTGAAAGTCTGGCTTTTCCAGACAAGAGTTTTGAGTCTTACACAATCGCCTTTGGTATTCGCAACGTCACCCATATTGATAGGGCACTCGCCGAAGCTCACCGTGTGCTTAAACCCGGGGGCCGCTTTCTCTGTCTCGAATTTTCCCACATGGAACTGCCCTTGGCGCAGAAAATTTATGACGCTTATTCCTTCACCGTCATTCCCGCTGTGGGCAAAGTGGTGACTGGTGATGGTCAACCCTATCGCTATTTAGTCGAAAGCATCCGCATGTTCCCCAAGCAGGAAGAATTTGCTGAAAAAATACGGGGCGCTGGCTTTAGCAAAGTTACCTATCGTAATCTCACCGGTGGCATCGTGGCCATTCATTCGGGTTGGCGCATTTAATGGCCAATGTGGTTTCGAACAGCGCAAGGTTGCTGCATGCTGGGTTTGTGCTGGCGCGCTATGATGCATTGATTCCTGCGGATCAGTTAATGCAAGCCCCATGGCCCGCCCGCACCCTTCTCAAAATAGCCAAGCTCGGCCGCACCGAATCTCTCACTGGTGGTGAGCACAATAATCTCACATCAGCTCTCACCCGCCTTGGCCCCAGCTATATTAAGCTCGGGCAATTCTTGGCCACACGCCCAGATATCATCGGTGCCAAACGTGCCTTCGAATTGAAAATCTTGCAAGACCGACTGCCAGCCTTTGCTGACGCCGAAGCCCGCGCCATTGTTGAGCGCGAGTTGGGCAAGCCGATTGCGGAATTATTCACAAACTTTGGCCCCGCCATTGCCGCAGCTTCGATTGCGCAAGTGCACAAGGCCGTAACGCTTGAGGGCAAAACCGTTGCTGTAAAAATTCTGCGCCCCAATGTTGAAATTCGTTTTGGCAATGACATCGAGAGTTTTGCTTTTGCCGCCCGCATGGCGGAACGGTTAAGCAAGCAAGGCAAACGCCTGCGCCCCACCTCCGCCGTTGCCATGCTCAAAGACTCGATGAAGCTCGAGCTTGATTTGCGCATGGAAGCTGCAGCGCTGTCTGAGATTGCGCAGAACTCAAAAGATGATCCCGGATTTCGGGTGCCTGAAGTCGATTGGACCCGCAGTGCCAAGCGTGTGCTCACCACAGAGTGGATCGATGGCACGCCCATGGCTGATGTGCCTACACTGCGAGCGAAGGGCTTTGATTTGAATGCACTGGCAGATACAGTGATCCAAAGCTTTCTGCGCCACGCCATTCGCGATGGTTTCTTCCACGCCGATATGCACCAAGGCAATTTGATCGTTGATCCCAACGGAACTTTAGTTGCATTGGATTTCGGCATTACAGGGCGCTTGAGTGAAGGCGATCGCCTGTTCCTTGCTGAAATTCTCTATGGCTTTATCACCCGTGATTACTTCCGCATCGCGCAGGTGCATTTTGATGCTGGCTATGTGCCAGACACACAAGACGTAAACACCTTTGCCCAAGCGCTGCGCGCAATTGGTGAGCCGATTATGGGCCTGCCCGCTGATCAAATTTCGATGGGCCGTTTGATCACACAGCTTTTCGAAGTAACAGAACAATTCCAAATGCAAGCACAACCGCAATTGTTGCTGTTGCAAAAAACCATGGTGGTCACTGAAGGTGTCGCCCGCACGCTCAACCCCACGCTCAATATTTGGAAAGCAGGGGAACCGGTGGTGCGCCACTGGATAGAGCGCAAACTTGGCCCCCTCGGCAAGATAGAGCAGGCAGGCGGCAGTTTCATGTCGCTGGCACGGCTTGGCCTTAAAATTCCGGCCATCATTGAAGATGCGCATCGCATTACCCGCAAGCTTTCTGACATGGCAAATACTGAACCGCCTAAGCCCTCGCAGTGGCGCACGGCTGCTGTTCTGGCAGGCGCAGCAGCTCTGGTTGTGATGGCGATCGAAATGGTGCTTAAATAGAATCATGAGCAAATCTGTTCTTCTCATCATCGGTGGCGGCATTGCTGCTTATAAAAGTCTGGAATTGATCCGGCTTTTGAAAGGTCGGGGCATTGGCGTTCGCGCCATCATGACCAAGGCGGCAGAAGAATTTGTCACGCCCTTGTCTGTGGCCAGCCTCTCCGGTGAGAAAGTGCACAGCGCTTTGTTCAATCTCACCGATGAAGTGGAGATGGGCCATATTGAACTGTCACGCTCTGCTGATCTTGTCGTCGTCGTTCCAGCCACGGCCGATCTGATGGCGAAAATGGCGCAAGGTTTGGCCAGTGATTTAGCGTCCACCACATTGCTCGCCACCGATAAGCCTGTGTTGATTGCTCCTGCCATGAATGTGCGCATGTGGCTGCATGCTGCAACAAGGCGCAATCTCGCAACATTAAAGTCTGATGGCATACAGGTGGTTGGCCCCAATGAAGGCGATATGGCCTGTGGTGAATTTGGCCCGGGCCGTATGGCGGAGCCAGTTGAAATTCTAAACGCCATTGAAAATCTATTATCGGCGGCGGTGAAGCCCTTGGCGGGCAGAAAAATTCTGATCACCGCAGGCCCGACGCGTGAACCAATTGATCCTGTGCGCTATATTTCCAACCACTCCTCTGGCAAGCAGGGCTATGCCATTGCTGAAGCGGCGGCACGCATGGGGGCTGATGTAACTCTGGTGTCTGGTCCAGTCTCTTTGCCCAAGCCTTTTGGCGTCAAGGTTTTGGATGTGCAAACGGCTGATGACATGTTGGCCGCTTGCGAAAAAGCACTGCCAGTTGATGTCGCTATTTTTGCAGCGGCAGTTGCCGATTGGAAGATGGCAAAGCCTGCAGCTGAAAAAATCAAGAAATCTAAACCCGGCGAAACGCCATCTCTTAGCTTCGTCGAAAACCCTGATATTCTCAAAACCATCGCTACGGGAAACATGCGCCCGCAAATGGTTGTCGGTTTTGCGGCCGAAACAGAAAATGTCATCGATTATGCCAAGATAAAACTCGGCAAAAAGTCATGCGATCTCATCATTGCCAATGATGTGAGCGAAGGGGTGTTCGGCACCAATAGAAATGCGGTTCATTTGGTGTCGAAATCTGGTGTTGAAAGCTGGCCCGAAATGTCCAAGGCCGAGGTGGCATCACGCCTGCTCGCTCATATCGCAGGGCTGCTCAAATGAAAGTTCAAATCATGCGGCTTGCTCATGGCGCTGATTTGCAATTGCCAAGCTATGCAACAAGTGGCGCTGCCGGATTGGATTTACGCTCAGCTGAGGCTCTCATCCTAAAAGCTGGTGCACGGGCTTTGGTAGCTACGGGCATTGCCATTGCCTTACCCGAAAATGTTGAAGCGCAGGTGCGTCCGCGCTCAGGCCTTGCTGTCAAGCATGGTGTCACAGTGCTGAATTCGCCAGGCACCATTGATTGTGACTATCGCGGTGAGATCAAAGTGCCCTTGATCAATCACGGAGCTGAAGATTTCTCCATTGCGCGTGGTGATCGTATTGCCCAGATGGTGATAGCCCCTGTTGTGCAAGCGCAATTGTTTGAAGTGACCACACTAGATGAAACTGCGCGTGGTATGGGCGGCTTCGGCTCATCTGGAAAAAGCTGATGGCGCTTTCATCAGAAGAAATTGAACGCTATGCCCGCCATTTGGTGCTGCCTGAAGTGGGTGGCCCCGGCCAGAATAAATTGAAAGCGGCCCGCGTGCTGGTCGTTGGAGCTGGTGGCCTCGGGGCTCCTATTTTGCTTTATCTCGCGGCGGCAGGTGTTGGTCATATTGGTATTTGCGATCACGACACCGTGAGCCTTTCAAACTTGCAGCGCCAAGTCATCCATACCACGTCCAATATCGGCAAACTTAAAACGCAATCCGCCGCCGAGATGATGCAAGCCATAAACCCGCATGTCGAAGTCATTCAGCACACGCAGCGCATCACCGCAGAAAATGCGATGGAGCTGATCAAACCCTATGATGTGGTTGCGGATGCTTGCGATAATTTTAACACCCGCTTTCTGGTGGCCGATGCTTGCTATTTTGCCAAGAAGCCACTGGTCTCCGCCGCAGTAGGGCAGTTCGATGGCCAAATTTCCACCTTCAAACCTTATTTAAAAAACGCAAACGGCGAACCCAATCCCACCTATCGCTGCTTCATAGGCGATCTACCGGAGCGTGGCATGTTCCCCGCTTGCGAGGAGGCCGGGATATTAGGCGCGCTGCCCGGCATCATCGGCGCCATGCAAGCGATGGAAGTGATCAAGGAAATTCTCGAAATTGGCGATAGCCTTGCGGGCCGCATTCTCATGTATGATGCATTGCTCGCCCGGTTTTTTGAAACCAAACTTTCATGGAACCCAGCCAATCCATTGACGGGGATTAACCCTACAGTCACATCCATGCGGGAAGAAAACTACAAGTAATTTTGCGCTGCCTTATGTCAGCGCATCCTGCAGGGATGCAGCAGCCAAGGATTCACTGCGGATGGCGTTCAGCACTGTGCGGTGTAACTCTTGGAACGCAGGCGTTGCTACCATGTCATAATGCCGCGGTCTGGGCAGATCGATGGGGACGATGGTTTTGATGCGGCCCGGGCGATTGGTCATCACGGCGACGCGGTCTGAGAGGTAAACCGCCTCTTCAACATCATGGGTGATGAACAACACTGTAAGCCTGTGCTTTTCCCATATGCCAGTCAGAAGCTCCTGCATGTGGTGGCGCGTCAGCGCATCGAGTGCGCCGAAGGGCTCATCCATCAACAGCATTTTCGGGCGATAGCTGAGGGCGCGGGCAATCGCCACGCGTTGTTTCATGCCGCCCGAAAGTTCAGCCGGAAAAGCATTCTCAAAACCTTGCAAGCCCACGAGTTCAAGATGGGTTTGGGCGATGTCTCTGGCTTCGCGGTTTGATTTGCCAGCGGCATGCAGGGCAAACTCAACATTCTGGATCGCCGTGAGCCACGGCAGTAGCGTATAGCTTTGAAACACCACGCCGCGATCAAGACCCGGCTCCGTAATATCTTCGCCATCAATAGTGATGCGGCCCCCGTCATGGCTTTCCAGTCCAGCGGCAATTGATAATAATGTCGACTTGCCACAGCCCGATGTTCCAACCAGCGCCATGAATTCATTTTCACCAACAGTAAGCTCAATGCCATCCAAAGCCACAGTCGTCCCGCGATCTGTATGAAAGGATTTTGAGAGGTGGGAAATCACCAGCTTATCAGCGGACATCGAGATACCTGAACAGTTTGCGGCCCGCATATTTCATGGCCTGATCGGTTGCGAGACCTAGAATGCCGAGGATTAGCAAATAGCCAAAGATGAGGTCGGTTTGAAAATGCCGTTGGGCTGTGGTGATGCGGTAACCGAGGCCGGAGTTCGCCGCAACGAGTTCTGCCACCACCAGCCACGTCCAGGCCCAACCGAGACTAATGCGCATTGAATCCCAAATTGCCGGCATGGCCGAAGGCAGCACGATGGATTTCAAAATGCGCCATTCCGGCATCTGCAGGGTGTGCCGCGCGATTTCGTCAAGCTTGGCCGCACCCTG
>JANYGE010000077.1 GCA_025362535.1 Hyphomicrobiales bacterium | reverse complement strand
CACAGATACTTAAGTAAGAAAGCTGGATCCCCGCCTTCGCGGGGAAGACGGATTTAAAAGGTTGGGCTTGGGCTCTACCTTAACCGCCAAGCAGCACCATCGCGCAGAACAGCTTCGGCATCTGACGTGAAGGTTGAATTGTCTTCATGGAGAACCAAGCCTGGTAAAAGCTGCATGGGCGCTCTTGAGCCTTTGATGCCTTGCACGATGACGCGCGAGGCGGCAGTTCCGGTTCTAGCGTAAAGCGGGGCCACACGGATGTCACCGAATTTGCCTTCCATGGCGTTCAAGATTTTGCCAAGTGTTTCGGCCCGGTGAATGAGGGTTACGGTGCCGCGCAACATGACCATGGCGTGCATCACCTTGATCCACAAATCCAAATCATCAGGACCAAAAGCATGGGCGGTGGCTTTGAGCAGGCTGGGAGATGGTGTTACTTTGCCATCTTCAAAATAAGGGGGATTGGCAAAGGCGTGTGCAAAGGAGCCATGCTCGGGCATATGGGCCAACTCGCGGCGCATGGCATCTTTCACATCAGCGGTGATCACATGCATGTGACTGGCAAAATTATTGCGCTTGGCATTTTGTTCACACAGCACGGCATAGCGCGTGGCGATTTCAATACCTGTGACATGTAGTAATGGATTGCGAGCGAGCAGGCAGAGCGAGACAACGCCAGCACCAATGCCTGCTTCAAAAACAGTTTCGCCATCCGTTGCTGGAATGGTGGCAGCTAGAAAAACCGCATCAATGCCAGCACGATAGCCTTTTTCAGGCTGCAATATGCTGAGCTTGCCGCCGAGAAAAGCATCTTCCGACAATGAACTGGGCATAGCAGTGCCTGCCGCCTGTGGGCGGGGCGAGGTGCTTGCCAGTGTTTCGGTTGCCATTTGCATTTCGCCCAAACTAATCACCTTATGGTTAGCGAGAGGTTACCAAGCTTGCAAGGCTCAGAGAATTTTTATGCCATGACGGCAATATGGAGGAATAACTTGAGCAATGCATTAACCTGATTTTGCCAGAAGAGACCAGCATTAGCTCTGGATCTATACAATGTTCGCTTGGCTAAAACCGAAAAATATTTTCGTCTCCGCAGCGAGCTTCGCGTTCGGCTTGGCCGTTGTCGGGGGTGTTTTTTATGTGAATGAGCATGCAGTGGAATCGATGCTGCGTGAAGATTCACTGACAAGCTCTCTTGCAACCGCAAGACTTTTCGAATCCAATCTGCCCGATATTGACGACATTCTGACCGGTGCCAGACCCAGCGAAAAATCGAAAAGCTTCATTCACGAAACGATGAAGAATGCCAATGTTGAAAGGTTTATAATTTATGATCTGTCTGGTAAGGCAGTGCTTGATTCTTCAAATCTCAATCACATCGTTGTGGACGATGCCAAACCCAACGCACCAAATCCACAGGCCTTGGCCGCTATTGCAGCCACTGAACCTTTCACCAGTTTAAAAACTGATGAGGACGTTAGCGATGTAGAATTGCTTGCTGAAACCTATATGCCAATGATCCGAGGTGGGGCCGTTGTTGGCGCTACAAAAATCAATTTGAACCAGACCTTGCGTGCGCAAATTCTCCGGCATGGTTTTGGCTTGTCCTCAATTTTGGCTGCCTTGGTTGCGGCCCTGGGCTTTATGGTCCCAGCTTTTGGGTTTCATTGGCGTACCCGGCAGAAACTTCGAGCTGACGATAATATTCGGTTTTTGGCCGACCATGATAGTTTAACACGGCTTCCTAATCGTCGCTATTTCATGGCGCAGTTTACCGAAAAACTTCGGGAATCTTCGCGGACCAACATGAACACGTTAGTTCATTTTATTGATTTGGATTATTTCAAAGATATCAATGACCGCTTCGGTCATGCTTTTGGTGATGAAATGCTCTCTGCGGTGGCAGGCCGCCTTAAGGGCTCATTGCGTGTGGGAGATGTGGTATCGCGCATCGGTGGCGACGAATTCTTGGTCGCGCAATTTGGCTTAAAAGATGAAGTTGGAATTTCTGCGGCAACCTTTCGCATTGTTGATAGTTTGCAAAAGCCATTTTACATTATGGGCCAAGAAATTATTGCAACGATGAGCATGGGCACCGCGGTGAGCCCACAAGATGGCACTGAAGCTGAGCAGCTGATCAAGAACGCCGATACGGCCGTTTATGTGGTAAAAGCCAAGGGCCGCAATGGTCATTGCCAATTTAACCCCGAGTTTGATGATGTGCAGAAAAGGCGCCTGCATCTTGAACGCTTGGTGCGTGACGCCACCGAGCAGGAAAATTTTGAAATTTATTATCAACCGATATTCAAATCAGCTTCGCAAGAGCTCAAAGGTTTCGAGGCTTTACTGCGGCTAAAAGATGAGTATGGGCAATTCGTTCCACCTTGCGATTTCATCCCTATTGCGGAAAGTATCGGGCTGATTGATACGATTGGCGCCTGGGTGTTAGCCCACTCTTGCACGGCGGCTGCAACGTGGCCCAAGCACTTGCAAATCTCGGTAAACTTGTCAGTCTTACAATTTCGCAACCAAAGCATTTGCGCAAGCGTTCATGCGGCCTTGGCAAAGAGTGAGCTTGATCCAAAGCGCTTGATTCTGGAGGTTACCGAAAGCCTGCTTTTGACTGACGCTGAATTTAACATGGCCCAAATTCGCGAGCTTAAAGAGCTTGGTCTTTTTATTGCCATGGATGATTTTGGCAGCGGCTATTCCAGCTTAAGTTATATGCTCAAATATCCGTTTGATATTCTCAAGATTGACCGGACATTCATCACAGCGCTCAGCACCAACGAAGATACGGCGCGGACAATGGTCGAAACAATTATCACTTTAGGCCATACGATGAATATGAAGGTGACGGCTGAAGGTGTCGAAGACGCTTTGCAGGCTGAGGTGTTGCAGGCCTTAAACTGTGATTATGTCCAAGGGTATCTATTTGGAAAACCTGTAGCTATGACTGAAATTTCAGCTATAATTTTGAATAATTTCAATCAGATGCATCCAGATCAACAAAAATATGTTGGTGCGACTAGAATGAACGTTGGACTTTAAACTCAGCCACCCAGCGGCAATGCGTCACCTTTGATCAAAGCCAATTTCAGTCCCTAATTGGATGGAATCCAAGAAGGTCAAGAATGGGCGTTGTTTTAGCATTTGATGGTGGGGCCGATAAGCCAGTTGCGAGTCTTGATGCTTTAGTCTTGTTGACCGCACCTGACATGGCTTTGGTCAATGAGTTTATTCTGGAAAAAGCACAAAGCCATGTTGAGCTGATTCCAGAGCTTGCAGGCCATTTAATCAACTCTGGCGGCAAACGTATCAGGCCGATGTTAACTTTGGCCGCAGCGCGGCTCTGTGGCTATACAGGTTCGCATCACTTGAAATTGGCAATGGCTGTTGAGTTTATGCACACCGCTACATTGCTGCATGATGATGTGGTGGATGAGAGCGACATGCGGCGCGGCAAGCAGGCAGCGCGGGTGATTTGGGGCAATCAGGCTTCGGTTTTGGTGGGTGATTATCTTCTGGGCCAGGCCTTTAAGATGATGGTGGAAACGGGCTCGCTGGATTGCCTGCGGATTTTATCACAAGCGGCCTGCACTATCGCCGAAGGGGAAGTGCTGCAGCTTTCGGTGTCACAGGATACATCGACCACTGAGGATTCATATTTGAACGTGGTTGGAGCGAAAACCGCAGCTCTATTCTCAGCGGCGGCAAAAGTCGGCGGTGTGATTGCGGGCAAGCCACGCAATGCACAAGAGGCGCTCGAGTCTTTTGGACGCAATCTCGGCATAGCATTTCAACTGGTCGACGATGCATTAGATTATTCTGGCAAGCAGGCCACATTGGGCAAAGCTGTTGGTGATGATTTCCGCGAACGAAAAATTACATTGCCAGTCGTGTTGTCATTTAGGCGTGGCTCAACG
Organism: Hyphomicrobiales bacterium; assembly: GCA_025362535.1. Classification (GTDB taxonomy): domain Bacteria; phylum Pseudomonadota; class Alphaproteobacteria; order Rhizobiales; family Aestuariivirgaceae; genus Aestuariivirga. The sequence goes on along the minus strand of JANYGE010000077.1, from coordinate 266 downwards.
GAAGAGCGTAATTTCTGGAAACGCACTTTAGAGTTGGGCGAACAAACCGAAGATGATTTGGTCTATGCCACAAAGCTGATGGAGCGGCATGGTGCTATTGCTGATACCATAGAGCGGGCCCGGCATTATGGGGCGATGGCTTGCGATGCTTTGGCAATTTTTCCTGATAATGATTGGAAATCTGCTTTGCTTGAATCGGTGGCGTTTTGCATTTCACGAGCACACTGACGAGAAACTTAAATTAAACTTGCAGCTCTCACCCACCA
>JANYGE010000059.1 GCA_025362535.1 Hyphomicrobiales bacterium | reverse complement strand
GCGCCTCATAAGGCACCTTATCCCATTTCGGTCCGCCCACGGCACCGAACAGCACAGCATCAGCGCTTTGCGCTTTTACCATGTCAGATTCAGAAATTGCTTTGCCATGCGCATCATAAGCACAACCACCAACAAGCCCGCGATCCGTATTGAAAGTGGCAATACCTTGCTTGGTAAACCACGCTAAAATCTTTTCCACTTCGGCCATCACTTCTGGGCCAATACCATCACCGGGGAGCAGGAAAATATTATAAGAGGCCATGATAATCTCGCTAGGTTAACGTTTCGCGGCATGCCTAGCGAATTGGCAGCAGGGTTGCAAGCTGGCTCACCACCTTACTTTACATCACACAATGGTTTGCCCGGTCTTTTTCCAATCGGCCAAGAAGGATTCAATGCCCTTATCAGTGAGCGGATGTTTGACCAGACCCTTCAAAACCGCAGGTGGAGCAGTGGCATAATCTGCGCCGATGAGAGCGGCCTGCCGGATGTGATTTGCAGTTCGGATCGAGGCCGCCAGAATATTCGTGTCATAATCATAATTGTCGTAAATCTGTCGGATCTCAGAAATCAACTCCATACCGTCAATGTTAATATCATCAAGCCTGCCGACGAAAGGCGAAATGAACGTAGCGCCCGCTTTGGCGGCAAGCAGCGCTTGATTGGCACTGAAACATAAAGTGACATTCACCATGGTGCCTTCAGATGAAAACACCTTACAGGCTTTAAGACCTTCCACTGTCAGAGGCACTTTGATCGCAATATTCTTGGCAATCTTGCGCAAGATATTTCCTTCTCTGATCATGCCATCAAAATCAAGCGCAGCCACTTCGGCACTCACCGGACCTTCCACAAAGCTGCAAATTTCAGCGACCACCTCTTTGAAGGGACGGCCCGCCTTTGCAATGAGGGAAGGATTGGTGGTCACACCATCCAGAAGCCCCATGTCTTTGATTTCACGGATTTCGGCAACATCAGCAGTATCGGCAAAAAATTTCATGGGGTCACATCCTTTTCGCAATGAAGTCTCTAATATGTTCTAATGAGCGGTTGCCAAGGGGCTTATTATCCAGCTTTGTGATCTGTGTGACAAGCCGCAAACTATTGGTGCGAAACACAGCGTCAGCAGCATGCAAATCCGCCAGAGTCACAACCTGCTCTTGCGCTTGGCTCAAAAGCTTGGCGCGGGTAATTCCACTTAATATGCCCTGATCTGCGCGCGGCGTAATCAGCTGATCATTTTTCAATAAAAACAAGTTCCCAATCGTGGTGCAAGCCACATGGCCAGCGCTATTCAGCATCAAAGCGTCATCAGCTCGCGCTGATACTTCACGTGCAGCGGCGATGTTATCAATATAAGATAGGGTTTTGAGACGTGATGATGGGGCTGTTTCATTGCGACGGATTGAAGACACGGCAAGCGTGATTGTTTGCGACAGAGCGGAATTAAATTCAGAAAGCGAAACCAACAGGCTGGGTGACGCACCAAACCCTGTTAGTGTGCGCGGCTCCACAACGCCGCGCGTTAGTGTAATGCGCAATGAAGCCGTGGTAAATTTATTCTGCGCCAAAACCGCAGCAACAGCAGCTCTGATTTTTGCGCCATCAAAACCAAGCCCAAGTTCATCGGCAGCCACCGCCATGCGCGTTAGATGTTCATCAAGCCAAATGGCGCGAGCACCATGAACGGCAAGCGTTTCAAAAATACCATCACCGAGCGTTAAGCCGCGATCAGCCGCATCAAGGCTTAAGCGCCCTTCCACAAATCCCCCATTGAACCAAACAATACTCATGGCACAGCCTTTAAAAAATTGCGGAGCAAATCATAGCCATGTTCCGTCAAAATCGACTCAGGATGAAACTGTACGCCGAAGGTGGGGTGGTGTTTATGCTTTAATCCCATAATTTCCCCATCGTCAGAATGGGCCGTCTCGCTTAAATCTGTGCCTTCAAGTTTTTCAACGATTAGCGAATGATACCGCCCGGCGGAAAATTTCTGTGGCAGGCCAGCGAATAGACCCGAACTATCATGATCAATCTCCGAACTATCACCATGCATCGGACGCATTGCACGCGTCACCACGCCGCCAAACACTTCCCCAATCACTTGATGGCCTAAACAAATGCCGAGGATCGGCAGCTTGCCGGAATAATTGCGCACAATCTCCATCGACATGCCAGCTTCATGTGGTGTGCAGGGACCGGGCGAAATCACGATGGCTTTGGCGTGAAGATCAGCAGCGACGACCTCATCATTCCGAACCACACGGGTTTTCTCGCCGAGTTCTTCAAAGTAACGCGCCACATTGAAAACAAAACTGTCATAGTTATCGATGATAAGGATCATGGCGCGAAAGCCTCCATGATACGTTTGATTTTGGTGAGGCTCTCTTCATATTCAGCGGCAGGTTGTGAACGCGCCGTAATGCCGCCGCCGCCCGCCACATGGGCCTTACCACCTGCAAACAAGGCGGTGCGAATGGCGATATTTAAATCACAAGCACCATTGAAACCAAGATACCCAATGGCGCCACAATAAACCCCGCGTGACTGTTGTTCGAGTTCTGCAATAATTTCCATGGCGCGAATTTTGGGCGCACCGGTAATCGAGCCACCGGGAAATACGGCTACGAGCACATCGATCAAATCAATCCCGTCGCGCAGATCGCCCTGCACCACGGAGACTAGATGATGCACATTGGCATAAGATTCCAAGCCACACAGCACCGGAACTTTCACCGTGCCCGGCTTTGCAATGCGCGAAAGATCATTGCGCAGCAAATCCACGATCATCACATTTTCAGCGCGGTCCTTGCGGCTGGCTTGCAGTTCAACAATCAATTCAGCATCGCGTGCCTCATCCGTATCGCGCCGCCTTGTGCCCTTAATTGGCCGCGCCTCAGCGACACGATTTTCAATCTCCACCAAACGCTCCGGCGAGCTTGAAACAATCTGCACATCGCCATAGTCAAGATAAGCCGCAAAGGTGGCCGGATTCATCTCGCGCAAGCGCCGATAGAACGCAAAGCCATCAAACCCTTTAGGAATATCGGCGCTGAAACACTGCGTGATATTGGCCTGAAAAATATCGCCCGCCAAAATATAGTCGACAATTTTTTGAACAGCTGTTTCATAATCAGGACGGGTGAAGTTCGACTTCCAATTTTCAATCACCGGCGAACCCAAAGCTGTTGCTTTGCGCTTTAACAGTTTTTCTAAGGCATCAGTTTCCGCCTCATCGCGCGAAACAATCCAGGCTTTTTCTTGCATATGATCAAAGCTGATCACTGTGTCATAGCGATGTAAAATCACCTCCGGGCAGAGCGTGGCAAACTTCGGAAGTTTGGAATGGGTTTCCAACGCTCGGCCAAACTCATACGAAAAATAGCCGGCCAGGCCCCCTTGAAAAGGCGGCAGACCAGCCACAGTTTCTTGAGTATGCTGCGCCAGCACAGCGCGAATCTCATCAAGCGAGGCATTGCGCAAAGTCAGCGCAGGATTACACGCCAAAAAAGAATAACGCCCCAAATGCTCATGCCGCATCACACTTTCAAGCAACGTCACATGCGCTTCGCTGTGCAGCCGCGCTGCAAGCGCAGCAGGCTCCAAATAAAGAATTTCACGAACATGTGGTTTCATTTCGAAATATATAGGGCTGGAAGCGGGTGACTTCAAAGTCTATTCAAGTCACTATGAATTCCGATTCCGCCCAATTTGCTGATGTGCTGCTGCCGCTGGCTTTAGACACGGCATATTCCTACCGTGTTCCGGAGGGCATGGCCATTGCCGTGGGGAGCTACGTTGAGGTTCCGCTCGGCCCGCGCGCTGTGATTGGTGTGGTTTGGGCATTACGTCCGGCGGTTGCCACCAATATGAAAATGCGCGACTTAACCCAGGTGTTTGATATGCCACCGATGACCGAAGCGCACCGGAAATTTGTTGATTGGTTGGCCGCCTATTATTTGGAACCCGCCGGCAATGTCTTGCGCATGGTGCTGCGTGTGCCATCAGCTTTTGAGGGCACGAGGCAGAATATTGCTTATCGTCTGGGTGTGGTAAAACCTGCCAAACTCACAACGCAACGCGCCAGAGTTTTAGAAGTCGCCGCCTCCGGCTTGGCCATGAAAGCAAGCGAGTTGGCCGAGGCTGCGGGAGTGGGTGTCTCAGTCGTTAAAGCTTTGGTCAGTGCGGGTGCCCTCGAAGCGGTGGCCCTGCCAGCGCATAGAAGCTTTGCTGAACCTGATCTCAACGCTGGAAGCCACTCGCTGAGCAAGGATCAAACGGCGGCGGCTGCAGCGCTTCGCCAAATGGTGGCCACGCGCAGCCATAAGGTGATGCTGCTCGATGGCGTTACCGGTTCTGGCAAAACTGAAGTTTATTTTGAAGCCATAGCCGCATCCTTAGCGGCGGGCAAACAGGTTTTATTGCTGCTCCCTGAAATCGCTTTAACCGCCCCCTTCATTGCCCGTGTAGAAACCCGCTTCGGCTGTGAACCCGCACAATGGCATTCAGAGCTTCGCCCGCGTGAACGCGAACGGGTTTGGCGCGGCGTAGCAGAAGGCAAGGCCCGCATTGTGGTTGGCGCAAGATCTGCCTTGTTTTTACCTTGGGCCAGGCTCGGCCTCATCGTGGTCGATGAGGAACATGAGAGTGCCTATAAACAAGACGATGGTGTGCCTTATCATGCCCGTGATATGGCCGTGCTTTATGGATCGGTTGGAAAATTCCCTGTGGTCCTCTCATCAGCCACACCGTCGCTTGAATCCATGGTGAATGTTGATCGTGAGCGCTATGGCGTGGTGAAACTGAAAGATCGCCACGGCCGCCCCGAACTCCCCGAAACCACGCGCATTGATATGACGCGCGAAAAGCTCGAGCCAGGCACTTGGCTTTCAACGCCATTGGTAAATGCGGTGACGGATACATTGGCGGCAGGCGATCAAGCTTTGCTCTTTCTCAACCGCCGTGGCTTTGCTCCCCTTACACTCTGCCGCACCTGTGGTCACCGCTT
>JANYGE010000048.1 GCA_025362535.1 Hyphomicrobiales bacterium | reverse complement strand
GTTGACCGGATGAAGCAATTGATTGGCAACATGATCCGCCAAATTATTGAACCTCGTGGCTATCAAATTGATCGTCAAAATGTCCGCACTCCTCCCAGCCGCAAAGACCTTTTCACAACAGGAACTCGCTATAAGCTGCGGGTAAGTTCGTAGGTCAAGTTGCTATTTGATTATTCTACCTTGGTCATCACTTTCGATGACCAAGGTGACATACACTCTAAAAATCGACCAATAGGCTTCACCCTTCACCGTCCCCGCTCAATCTCCACACCCACACTCCGCGCATTCTTGATAATATCCGGCTTCTCTATCCGCACCCGGGCGGCCAGCACGCGTTTGTCTCTCAGGCAGGCTTCGGCGAATTTTTCGGCTAGGGTTTCTACCAGATTGACATGGCCCTCTGCCACAATGGTTTCGATCTTTTTGACGACGATTTCATAAGACACCACATGGTCAATCTCATCTGACATCGGGCCATCGGATTCTTGCACGGAGAGATCGACATTCACCACAATGCGCTGCGGCTTTACTTTTTCGTGGTCATAAATGCCGATGAGCGCCATTAAATCCAAATCGCGTACGAACACATGGCGCACGCGGGATTTGGCGCTGGCGACATGGTGGGATATTTTGCTCATTCAGTCACCTCAACAACATCGGCGGTTTGCCACACCAGATGCTGGCCACCATCTAACGCAATCATTTGCCCTGTGAGGGCTGGTTGCGACAATATGAATTTCGCGGCTTGTGATATTTCCGTGGGCGACGTGCCAATGCCTAGCAACGTCAAACTCTCCTGCTTGGCAAATTCCGCGGCATCCATGCGCACCGACGGCAGCGCTGGCCCGGGGCCAATCGCATTCACACGGATATTCGGTGCCAGCGCTTGCGCCAGAGTGCGCGTGGCCGTCCATAGGCCGGATTTTGACATGGTGTAAGAAAAGAAGCGCGGGTTCAGCTTCCACACGCGCTGGTCAATAATATTTATAATGCTGCCTTTAACGCCGCTCGGCAATTGCCGGGCAAATTCCTGCGCCAGCATAACAGGCGCGCGCAGATTGATATTCTGGTGGCGCTCCCAACTTTTCAAGGTGATATCGCCAACCCCATCGCTCTCGAAAATCGAAGCATTGTTGATGAGTGCCGTGAGCGGTCCGATACCTGCCACGGATTGCGCGATCAGCCGCGTTGCAATATCTGCATCGATCAAATCACCTTGCACCACGCAAGCTTTACGGCCTTTCGAACGAATGAGAGCGGCAACCTCTTCACCTTCCACTTTTGAATGATTGCAATGCACCGCCACATCCCAGCCCGCATCAGCCAAGTCCAAAGCCATCTGGCGGCCAATGCGCTTTGCTGCTCCCGTGATTAATACACTCTTCATTGGATAGACTCGCACTCCTCTGACACCATCATTCCTATTCCTTCGGCATCAAAATAACATAGTGCTTCTTCACTTTGCGCACGGTTTGCCATGTGCCTTTGAAGCCGGAGGGAATGATGAAGGCATCGCCGCGCTTCATGCGCCATTTCTTGCCATCTTCAGCCCGCGTTAAAACGGCTTCGCCTTGAATGAAGTGGCAGAATTCCCATTCGACATATTCCACCACCACAGTGCCCGGTGTCGATTCCCAGATGCCGCAATGCAGGCGGCCATCTTCGCCGCTGAAATGATTCCATGTATTGGTTTTATAGCTGCCCTTCAGCAATTTTGATTTATCGGGCTTGCCCGCATCCCGTTTGGGTGCACCCTTGCCCGTGGTCTTCATTATAATAATGTCGGTATCATTTTCCATTGTCGATCCTTTTTAAAAGTTCTTCGCGCGATGGTTTGAAATCTGAAGCCACCCACCAGTCTTCAAGCTCGCTCAACATCTCACCCATAACTGGGCCAGATGAAATACCAAGCGCCGCCAAATCTCTTCCGCTCACCGGAAATTTCGGGATGGGCCAATGCGATGGCAGATCCAAAAGCGCCTGCCACTTTGGCTCATCCAATTTCGCGCGTGATTTTGCCCATGCCATCTGCACAGTATCACGCCACCTCTCGGCTCCGAGCTGATAGAGCATGGCGCGCTGTTCAGCATCCCGAAGCTTGGGCGACAGATCAGGGGCCGCCGTTAAATTCGCAATCCGCAAGGCTTCCTCATTGGAAAGCCGCAAGCGTTCTTTCAACCCCTCTGGCACCTTCGCCAAAACAAAAAGCCGCAGCACCGCATCA
>JANYGE010000029.1 GCA_025362535.1 Hyphomicrobiales bacterium | reverse complement strand
CGAAGAAGCGCCAAGCGACACGCTTTTCGATGAGATTTTTCTCACGTAAACTGTCAAGCACTGGATTGGTTTCATCACCCACAAGACCCTTTAAATAGAGATCAGCATCAGCCGAAAGCAGAACTTGGCTGGCAATGGTTTTACCGATGAGCGATGGATCTTTGAGAACTTGCGCGCGTAAATCATCTGACCCACTTTGCGATAACAATGACGTCAGTTTTTTGCGATCCGATCGCGCAGTGATCTCAGGAAACTGAGCCCGAAAGGCATCTTTTACCAAAGCATCAAAATCGCCAGCAGCGGGATTGGCAGCATCAATCTTTGCCGGATCAATCATCACTTGCACTGTCGTGCGGTGCTCGAAGAATGCTGGCGCACCTTTGCGGGCAATATCCACCAATAGGAACAACAGAAACGCTGTAGTGATCGCCAGAGCGGCAGCCCCATAGAATTTGAAACGTCTCTCAGCGCTATAGCGCTTGGCGAGAAACACTTTGCTGTCTTTTAATTGCGCGTCAGTCATATTGTTCCTTGTATTTTTGAACAACGCGAAGAGCCACGAAGTTGAGGGCCAAGGTGAAGAAGAAAAGAACGAAACCCAACGCGAAGGCTGAAAGGGTTTTTGCTGAATCAAATTCCTGGTCGCCCACCAACAATGTAGCAATCTGCACTGTAAATGTTGTAACGGCAGCAAGCGGATTGATTGAGAGATTTGCAGCAAGGCCTGCGGCCATCACCACAATCATGGTTTCACCCACAGCCCGCGAAACGGCCAGCATAATTGCTGATACAATCCCCGGAAGGGCAGCCGGCAAAACAACTTTCTTGATCGTTTCCGATTTTGTCGCACCCATCGCATAGGAGCCATCACGCAAAGATTGCGGCACTGCATTGATAATATCATCAGAAAGCGACGAGATGAGAGGCACAATCATCATGCCCATAACCAAGCCTGCAGCGAGAGCCGATTCCGAAGCGACGACCAGTCCAAAAGATTCGCCAGTGTTGCGAATGAGTGGGGCCACGGTGAGGGCGGCAAAGAACCCAAGCACAACAGTCGGAACACCAGCCAGCAACTCCAGCAGGGGCTTTAAAATGCGGCGCATTGATGGGTTGGAGTATTCCGCCATATATATAGCTGAGAACAAGCCAAGAGGTGTGGCAACCGCTATGGCGATGGTGGTGATCAATAGAGTACCAACCACAAGCGGAATGAAACCAAATGCTGGTGGCTCACCCGTAGGGGCCCATTTCAATCCGGTAAAGAAATCGATGACGCTTACTTCGCGGAAGAATGCAAATGTTTCAAAAGCTACAGATGCAAAAATTCCAACTGTTGTCAAAATTGCGACAATCGAACAGGCGATCAACACGCCCATGAATATCTTTTCAAAGGCATTACGCGCTCTGAAATTTGGCGCAACGCGCGAAAGCGAATAATAGCCCAATGCCAGACAAACGGCAGCCACAGCAGCAGATATAAGCCACGCGGGCAAGGCCGAGAGTGGTGAGACAAGAATAGTTGCGGCAAAGCCAGCAAGGAAGACGAGACTCGCGGCCAATAAGCCATGATAGGTCGGCAGCGAATGCAGAGATTGCAGCACACCAGCCTGACCCACGTTGCGAAGGCCCATCGCTTTAGTTCGCGCCAGCCCATAGGTGAGGAGCGCAAGTACGACAACAATAAGGAGGTTCCAAGGGTTCACGCGGCTACCACGATCATTAGAGGTTGTTGATATACTGAATAAGAGCGCAATGGGAGAGCCGGTTCATCCGCGGACTCTCCCTCACACCTCGAGCTATTACTTCAAACCTTCGCCTGAGATAACGGCCAGCGATTTAGCTGCTTCCATCGACATTTTAGCTTGATCAGCTGGCAAAGTGATAAGACCCTTATCGGCCAGATAACCGTCTGGGCCGAGTGCCTTTTCGGATGCGTATTCAGCAATGAATTCCTTCATGCCAGGAACGCTATCAATGTGTTGCTTCTTTACGTAAATAAAGAGCGGACGGGACATTTTGTAGCTGCCATCAGCAATGGTTTCATACGTTGCAGCAACGCCATCAACTTTAATATCTTCGATGGTCTTGGCATTTTCTTCAAGGAAAGAATAACCAAAAATGCCAACTGCTTCTGGGTTAGCCTGAAGCTTTTGAACGATCAGATTGTCATTTTCGCCAGCTTCAACAAAAGCGCCATCTTCGCGCATTGCCTTCCAGATCGCATCAAATGCCTTTGAATCTTTTTCCTTCAAAGCTTTCAAAGAATCAATCTTTTCTGCACCAGCTCCCATGGCCAATTCAGCAAAGCTATCACGTGTGCCAGAGGTCTTTGGCGGTCCGAGAACTTCAATCTTGGTCTTTGGCAATGAAGCATCAACATCGCTCCAGAGCTTGTTCGGATTGGTAATCAATTTACCATCCTTGTCTGGGATTTCTTTGGCGAGAGCCAAGAAAATTTGCAACTTTGTCAATTCAAATGGCTTTGCTTCTTTGGATTGAGCAAGCGATAGGCCATCAAAGCCAACCTTGATTTCTACGATATCTGTAACGCCATTCTTTTTGCAATCTTCGAATTCAGATTTCTTGATGGCGCGCGATGCGTTAGTGAAATCAGGTGTATCTTCGCCAACACCTGCGCAAAACAGCTTCATGCCGCCGCCTGTGCCGGTTGATTCAACAACTGGTGTCTTCATGCCAGAGGCTTTGCCAAAGGCTTCTGCTACTGTTGTGGTGAATGGATAAACTGTCGAGGATCCGACAATGCGAATTTGATCGCGGGCAGCAAGGGCCGGAATTGCGCTGAGCGCAATAAGGCTTACGGTGAGAGCTAAACGTTTCATAACAATAATCTCCAATCTGTTTTGACCACTCGGTTTGACTGTGCGGTTTCTAAGTGGACCCTGCGACGCTTATGCGACGCTTAGATTACATTATTATGACAGTTTATATGTTTGATATTACTTGATTTTACTCGGCACATAGATTGTGAACTGACTGCCTTTGCCCTGTTCTGACTCGATGACCAAGCGGCCACGATGGCGATTTATGATATGCTTGGCTATGGCGAGACCCAAGCCAGTGCCGCCCCGGCTGCGGCTATCTTCCGCACTCACACGGTAGAACCGTTCGGTTAAACGGGGCACATGTTCAGGGGCAATGCCTGGCCCGAAATCACGGATAGACAGCTTTGATGTGTTGTCTCCGGTTGAACCTTCGATGATGATTTTTTTTCCCGAAGCGGCATATTTTATAGCGTTCTCAATCAGGTTATGAACAACTTGAGAAAGCTGGCTGCTATCCCCGATCACTGGCATCTCCTCAGGAAGCTCCAACTGCAATTCGCAATTTTGATCTTGGGCCATGGGCCGCAGCAAATCGCACGCTTGCTTCACAATTCTCGTAATGTCGGCTTCTTCGTGGGGTGCAATATGTTCGGTGATTTCAATTCGACCAAGCGACAAGAGATCGTCAATCAGCAAAGCCATGCGATCTGCTTGGGCTTTCATCACGTTTAAAAACATGTCGCGGGCTTTCGCATCGTTCTTTGCTGAACCTTGCATAGTTTCAATAAAACCTGAGATGGAGGCCAAAGGTGTGCGCAATTCATGGCTGGCATTTGCCACAAAGTCAGCCCGCATACGTTCGATTTGCTCTTCATGCGTCATATCATGCAAAATAACCAAGGCCACGCGCTTAGCGTTTTCGTCAACGCCCAATGGCGTTACATGGACATCAATCTTTCGAACTACCGGAAACCGGATAGTATGTGATACTCGAGAAGCCGTGCCGTTGAGAGTAGCTTCATTCACCGCTTGGAGAACAGCAGGGGCGCGGAGTGCAACGGTTAAATGTTTGCCAACGGTTTCCGCTTCGAAAAATAAGTTGGCTTTGGAGTTGGCGCTGCGAATCTCGCCAGTCTGATCAACAACGATGCATGGATCAAGAATTGCCGCTGTGATGCTTGCGAGTTGTTTCGATTCGAATTTTGAACTCATCACGCCAGCCTATAAGTATTTGTTGGCGAAGTCGATTCACTCCAATCGATTTTGACCGCTGGCGTAGATGAGTCTGCTGATGTGACAATTGTGCGACGCCGTTTTACAAATCCCGATATTGAATTTTTAGACTGCGAAATCTTTAGGCTTGTTTCACAACGATGGGTATCATGAGATCACCCCAATATCCGTCATTATTGTGATGCCTTGCACCGCGTTGCAGTTCAATTGAAATTCCTGAATCAACGGCGGCGATGACCGCATTGTTGAGACGGTGCAGCTCATTGGCTAA
>JANYGE010000464.1 GCA_025362535.1 Hyphomicrobiales bacterium | reverse complement strand
CATGCGGTGCGCGAGGAACATGAAGATCATTCCACCCTCGGCACTGCGGTTGAGCGCGCTTCGGTTGAGAATTCCGTCGCCAACTTGCGCACATTCCCCTGGCTGCGGATGCGTGAGAACAAGGGTGATATCGGTCTACACGGCGCATGGTTTGATATTGGTTTAGGTGAGCTGCATATCTATGATGAAGCAGCCCACCACTGGAATTTAGTTACTTAATTTCCCAAGTGATGCTCACATCAATGGCGATCACTTGTTCACCTTGCGCAATAGGAACCGCACCGGCATCCGAAGCCATGGCTTTGGTTCGCATCATCATGGGCTGTGGCGGCTGATAGACGCTGCCTTCGCTGAGTGAAATGAGATTGCCAACCGAAACTGAAGTGGCTGCTGCATAGAGATCCGCTTTATGCTTTGCATCTTTCACAGCTTCCTTGCGGGCTTCATCCATGGCTGCTTGCGGATCAGCAATTGAAAAGGTGATGCCGTTAATTTGGTTCGAGCCGGAAGAGACAGCCTTATCCAACAATCCACCAATCGCATCTAACTTCCGCACCGTGACAGACACCGTGTTAGACACATCATAACCGGTTACTTTTGGCGGCTGGCCATTGTTCTGGCCATAATCATAGCGTGGAGCCACAGTGAAATTTGACGTTGAAATGTCTTTGCTGGCAATAGTGGCAGCCTTCAATACAGCCATCAAATCAGTCATGGCTTTCGTGTTGGCATCCAAGGCTTCGCGCGCGGTTGCGGCCGATGACAGAACACCCATGCTCACAATCGCAAGATCAGGGCTCGCATGAACTTCACCATGGCCAGAAAGCGAGATACTGCGCATCATTTTCATATCCTCGGCAAATGCTGGGCTAATGGTGGCAATGGTCGCTAGCAGCACTGCCGTGAAAACTGATTTTAACATAGACCTGTCATTCCTTCTTTATTGACGTATTTTCCTATGCCAAAAAATTACGGCAAGTCTATGTTACCGAAATGGCGGTTCGTCGAAGCTGCGGAGTTTTCTCGAATGCAGGCCGGAACGGTCGCGGCGCAAGTTATCAAGTGCGGCAAGACCGATGAGCAAATGTTCCCCTACTGCGCGGTCATAGAAGGCATTGGCAGAACCGGGCAGTTTAATTTCGCCATGCAATGGCTTATCTGAGACGCACAGCAATGTGCCATAAGGCACGCGGAAACGATAACCTTGGGCCGCCAAAGTTCCGGATTCCATATCAATGGCGATGGCCCGCGAAAGATTGATGCGTTTGCGTTCAGCGGTCCAGCGCAGCTCCCAATTGCGATCATCATTGGTCACCACTGTGCCAGTGCGCAGGCGGGCTTTCAGCGCTTCACCAGTTTCTCCCGTAACATTGGCTGCAGCCTCTTGCAAAGCCACCTGCACTTCCGCCAATGCTGGAATCGGAATTTCCGGCGGCAACACATCGTCGAGAATATTATCTTCACGCAAATAGGCATGAGCCAACACATAATCGCCAATGCGCTGAGATTGGCGAAGCCCGCCGCAATGGCCAATCATCAGCCAGCAATGCGGACGCAACACAGCCAAATGATCAGTCATGTTTTTTGCGTTGGATGGGCCAACGCCAATGTTAATCAGCGTAACTCCGCCCTCACCATCGCGCCGCGAAAGATGATAAGCTGGCATTTGGAATTTGTGCCACATGCTCGACGCCATAATGTCATCGATTTCACTTTGCGTCATTCCTCGTGTGATGGTCCTGCCACCCGGAATATGCAGCGCTTCATAAGGGCCATCCATGCTCAATTGCGTGACCGACCATTTTACAAACTGATCGACATAGCGGTGATAGTTGGTCAGCAAAATCCAAGGCTGCATGTGGCCCCAATGGGTGCCTGAATAATGCTGTAAACGCTTCAAAGAATAATCAACGCGCACGGCATCGAAAAGTGCCAACGGCAGGGGATCATCAGCTTTTTGCTCCCACTGCCCATCAGCAATTTCATCACCAACCAAAGCCAAATCAGGAATGGGGAAATGCAGGGCAAGTTCCGCAGCGGTAATCGGGCCAGTGCCTGATTCATTGCCCTTTTCTAAAACATAGGGATAAGGAATTTGTTGCGTCGAAAGCTGAACTTCAATCTGCGCATCATAATCGCGCACCAAATAGCTGAGCTGATCGGTGAGATAGCGCTGAAAATGTGCGGGCTGCGTGACCGTTGTGACATAGGTGCCAGGGCCTTGAAATTTCGCGTAAGCTCTGGCGATTGAGGGTTGCAGGCCTGCGCTTTTATAAGTTACCCGCAATTCGGGATAACAGAATTGCCGCTTTTGTTCCGGCGTGGGCACGGTTTTATGCTTGAAATAGGCCTCTAAACAGTCACGCAGGGCCCGGGTGGCCGTATTGTGGAGAATGATGAGCTGATCAACAGCGGCTTTTGGAGTTAGGCTTTGCGTTTTCATCGAGTCATTCTAGCACAGTTCTGTGACAATACGATCTAGCCTTGTGGAAAAAAATAATGTAGCCATGCGCCACCATTGGGGGCCTGTAGCTCAATGGTTAGAGCTAGCGGCTCATAACCGCTTGGTTGCGGGTTCAAGTCCTGCCGGGCCCACCAATACCCTTTTTTGGGGTTTTCACGCCGCGCCGCGCTGGCACTCCCTCAATGCAGCTTTTTCACATCCTCATCTTCCAAATGAAATGAACGCAAGATGTGATGGAATGCGGGTGCCAAAGCAAAGCCAACAACCGCCAGAAACAGGAACCCAGAAACCAAAGCGTAAAAGCCCTCAAATATTTCCCCAGCCTTTGTCGGCATCACATCAAGTGGGCCCATGCCAGACAAAATCATCGCCGCATTTGCGAATGACTTAATCAAATCCAAACCACCAAAATAAGAATATCCCGCCATGCCCACGGCAAGTGCAAAGGCAATGGCTGCCAGCGCCCACAGCGCATTGCTTCTTGTGCGCTGCACCAGTTTCCGACGCCGCATCATGTGAACATACGCTCGCCTTGCTGGTCCACAATCAATTGACCTTTGGACAAAGCAAAATCGGCAGCCTCACTAGCGTCAGTAAATTTATCGGCGCGGACAAAACGGTGTTGCTTGCCATCTTTGGAAATCACGCCAGCGAGCTGATATTGTCCAGCTTCTTTGTAAGGCTCAGCCGTAATTAGGAAGCCCTTATACTCAAGGGTTTTTGTCGCTGCGGGTTGCCCAACGCCACCCCCAAATAAATTCTTCAACCACTGCATGATTGCCCCTCACCCAAACCGATAACTTGACGCGGTGATATTTCCAAACACCGCTTGATCATAATAAACCCGTGTCGCCTTCTCATTTTCGGCGGCACCCACAGCGGCCATCAATGGAATGAGATGATCCTCTTGTGGATGACAGGCCCGCGCCGAGGGAGCCTTTTCCCAAGCCAGCAGCATTTCCTCACGCTTGGCAGGTGCACTCATCAAGGCCCCATTCAACCACGCATCAAATTCCGCCGATGGCAATTTCCCCTGCGGGCCGAAACCACGCATATTGTGATAGGATAGACCACTGCCCACAATCAAAACGCCCTCATCGCGCAATGGTGCCAAAGCCCGACCCAAAGCAATATGCGCAGCGGGATTATAATCATGGCGGATCGCCACTTGAAACAGCGGCACATCGGCATTGGGATACATCACTTGCATGGGGGCAAACACGCCATGGTCAAAACCTTGCGTGGTGTTGAGGTGCGTGGCCAAGCCAGCCGCCTTCAACAACTCAACCACCCGTGCAGCAATCGCTGGCGCACCCGGAGCGGAATATTTTATATGATAGGTGAAATCCGGAAAGCCACCATAATCATAAACCATTGGAGGGTGGGCTGCCCCCATCACCGCAAAATCATCCTGCTCCCAATGGCCCGAAACCATCAGAATGGCCTTGGGTTTTTCCGGCAATTCCGCTGGCATGGCCGCTAGTGATTTTTCTAAAAGTGCCATGCCCTTGCGCATATCCGGCAGCCAAGGCCAAGGCCCGCCGCCGTGTGAGATAAAATATGTGGGAAGTTTTGCCATGTGAGCACCTATAATTTATCACGCAATTCTATCAGGCAAGTAACCTCATCGCCATGGCCAATTTTTTCCGCTTTGCGAATGCTGGCTTTGACGGGGAGCAGATAACTCTCTGATTTGGAATCTGGAAATACCGAAGTCTCAAAACGCGAATTGCCAAGTGTTGCAACCACCCGCACCGAGCCAAACCCCCGCCGCCCAGCGTGCAGGAACTTAATGCGCGCTGAGATATCCGTGGGCAATGTAATGAAATGCCAAGCGCTTTCGCCAGCATATTTCCACAGGGTGGCGGTGAAGGTGAAA
>JANYGE010000460.1 GCA_025362535.1 Hyphomicrobiales bacterium | reverse complement strand
TTCCGGCCCAACCGCCCGCACCATTGTCACCCAGCAATTCAACAATCCGTCGGATGGCTGGGTTGAAGGGGTCTATGTTTTTCCGCTTCCAGAAAATTCAGCTGTCGATACTTTGAAGATTGTTTCAGGCACGCGCGTGATTGTGGGCGAAGTGAAAGAAAAGCAAGAAGCCAAAGTGATTTATGAAACCGCCAAGAATAATGGTGAGGCTGCATCGCTGCTCGAACAGGAACGGCCCAATATGTTCACCAATTCAGTTGCCAATATCGGCCCGCATGAAAAAGTTGTGGTGCAGATTGAATATCAGCAAACCATAGCACAAAGTGCTGGCACTTACACGCTGCGCCTGCCGCTGGTGGTGGCTCCGCGTTATAATCCGCAAACAATCGTGCAGACGGTTGATTTTGGCACCAAGGGCCTGGGCACAACCAAAACCGAAGCGCCAACCCCGCCGGTGATGGACCCTGCCCTCAATGCTCCAATCAATCCGGTTTCAATCACAGTGAAATTGGATGCAGGCTTTGCTTTAGGCGAAGTGAAGAGCAGCTATCATAAAATTGATGTGATCGACAAAGGTGCCAATGTGCGTGAAATTTCTCTCAGCGGTGTTGTTCCTGCTGATAAGGATTTTGAACTCACCTGGAAAGCTTCAGGCACTGCGCCACAAGCTGGGTTGTTTACCGAAACCATCAATGGCCATGATTATCTACTGGGGTTTGTAACGCCGCCGCTTGTGGCATCCACCACCAATCATCCACGTGAAATTACCTTTGTGATTGATAATTCCGGTTCGATGGATGGGGCTTCCATGCCGCAAGCCAAAGACAGTTTGCTATATGGTCTTGCGCAACTGAAACCTACAGATCGTTTCAACGTAATCCGCTTTGATGACACGATGGACAATCTGTTTGGTTCGCCAGTTCAAGCAACAGAAGGCAAGATTGCAGAAGCCAAGGCTTTCGTTACAAATCTACAAGCCAATGGCGGCACCGAAATGATCCCACCAATGAAGGCTGCTTTGGTTGACGCTAATCCAAATGATAAAAACTATCTTCGTCAAATCGTGTTTATCACCGATGGTTCAATCGGCAATGAGCAGGAATTGTTTGAAACAATCGCCAAGGGCCGTGGCCGCACCCGCGTGTTTATGGTGGGCATTGGTTCAGCACCCAACACTTATCTGATGACACGCGCTGCTGAATTGGGCCGTGGCACATTCACGCAAATTGGTGAAGGCACACAAGTTGTGGAGCGCATGACAGAACTATTCGGCAAAATCGGCAATCCTGTCGTGACTGATTTGAAAGCTCAGTTATTCGGCAGCACTGCGGAAATTACCCCCAATGATTTGCCCGATCTTTATCAAGGAGAACCCGTAATGTTAATGGCGGATTCAAATTCTTTGAGTGGCGTTTTGAAAATCACTGGTAAAATTGGCGATACACCTTGGGAGGTAAAGCTGCCGCTTGCCAATGCTGCGAAAGGCACTGGCATTTCAAAACTCTGGGCGCGCCGCAAGATTGCTGAGATTGAAGTGGCCAGCACGCTGGGCTCCATGGATCAGGCCAGCGCTGATAAGGCTGTGTTGAAACTGGCGCTCGAACATCAATTGGTTTCCAGCCAGACAAGCTTGGTGGCTGTTGATAAATCACCAAAGCGCCCGGCTGGCTATAAGTTAACGCGCGCTGACGTGCCGTTGATGTTGCCTGCGGGGTGGGTGTTTGAGAGCGTGTTTGGCGAAAGCACAACACAGGTTGCTCCGCATACGGATCAAAAAGCTGAAGCAGAATTCTTGCAACTCGCCAAGATGCAGGCCCCTGCCGCCGCGGCTCCTGATACACAAGTCAGCCTGCCACAGACCGCAACGAATGGTGAGTTGATGGCGCTGTTTGGCTTTATCCTCGCTCTCTTGGCCTTGGTGATGCAGACCTTTGCTCATCGCCAAAAGGTGGAAGCATGACTGCTTTGATGATCACCGTAATGGCCCCGGCGCGCGTTTCGCGCCGGGGTGCCCTCAATCTGCTTTCGGGATTGCTGCTCGCTGCTTCATTTATTTTATTTGGCAACAGCATTTACATCTTTGCCAAAGCGCAGCTTGCCCAAGTGTTGTTGGAGCGCGCCTTTTCGCAATCTCTCATCAGCGGCAAGCCTGTCAAAGCCTGGAGCTGGGCTGATACTTATCCGGTAGCGCGGATCAGCATTGACCGCATTGGCGCTGAGGCCATTGTGCTGCAAGGTGCATCGGGTGAGGCCCTGGCTTTTGGACCTGCGCTGCTCAATGAAACTTCGCGCCCAGGCGAACGCGGCACCTCCGTGATGGCGGCACATCGCGATACGCATTTTGCATTTTTACAGAATGTGAAAATTGGTGATCTGATCAAAGTGACGCGCGATGATGGTTTGCAATTCATCTACCGCGCCACTGCGATGCGCGTGGTCGATTGGAACAATTCTGGCATTGACTCCCACGCCGCTGGATTTCATCTGGTGCTCAGCACCTGCTATCCATTTGATGCGATCACCCATGGCAGCCAGCGCTTTTTGGTTGAGGCAGAATTGGTACGATAACAAATAGTATCTTGAAAAAATTGCCGTGTCAGTTCATGGTTCCACGTTGAGGGGTGTTTACGGCATTGCTAAACGGAGAAAGACATGACGAAGCGGTTCACTTTAGGCGCTCTGATATATTGCGGTATTGTTGTTATAAGCCCATCGCTGGCCATGGCAGGTAATACTGGCGGCGGTGGTGGTGGCGGCAGTTCCTCGGCCAATCAGAGTGGTAATACTGCAAGTGCTGCAGATGTGATTAAGAACTCGAAAATCAAATGCAAAAGTGGAAGCGCCAAAGCGGTCACGTGGAAACATAGCAAGTGGGTTGTCTATTGTTCCTAACGCCTTGGTTGGGAAGCTTTAGCTTTTCTTCCTTCTCGCTTTTGGTAATTTCCAGATGTGGTGGACCAGCTCTTCAATGCTGATGCCCTCTTCGGTATAGGCTTCGTTTTCAACGCTGATGCCAGCTTCGCGCACAGTGTCAGGTGTGCCCGAGACGAGCGGATGCCACCAGGCGAGGCCCTTGCCTTCATCCAAGCGGCGATAGG
>JANYGE010000458.1 GCA_025362535.1 Hyphomicrobiales bacterium | reverse complement strand
ATTTGAAACATGGTGCGACGCTGGGCTTCGGCGGGCACAGATTTTGGCACACCATGGGCCGAGAAAATCACCGGATGATTGCCTGCCGGAATTTCATCCAGCTCATCAACAAAAATTGCCCCCTTGGCTTTCAGATCATCAACAACGAATTTATTATGGACAATCTCGTGGCGCACATAGACGGGGGCACCATAAATTTCGAGCGCGCGTTCCACAATATCAATGGCGCGCACCACGCCTGCACAGAATCCACGCGGGGCAGTGAGAAGAATTTTAAGCTGAGGTTTGGACATGTTCTGGGACATGGAGGAAGGAATGAAGTGTCACCACAAACTTGTCAAGAAGCTGCGGGGTGGCTTGACTTTGCGACCTTTTGGCCTAGTCTTGCGACATTATTCGACCACCCCATGCGGGAGAGATTGAACTTTTAGTTCAGCGCCGAAGGAGCAACCGCCCCGGAAACTCTCAGGCAAAAGGACCGCTGGTGTGGAGATAAAATCTGGAGAGCAGAGGCATAGCATAGCTAGAGCCGCTCACCGAAGGAGAAAGCTTTTAGGTGTCGGAGTGACCTAGAAGTGAAAACTCTCAGGTACCTGACAGAGGGGCAAATTGGACGCAAGTTCGATTTTGCAACCTATTGTCAGGAGACTTATTGATGAGTGAAGAGACCCTTCAACGCACGCCACTTTATGAAATTCACCAAGCCCTTGGGGCAAAGCTTGTGCCTTTTGCGGGCTATGAAATGCCGGTGCAATATCCCACCGGAATTCTGGCTGAGCACAAATGGACGCGCGAAAGTGCGGGCCTGTTTGAAGTTTCGCATATGGGGCAATGCAGCATTTTTGGCCCCGATTTTGAGACCACGGCGCGGGCCTTTGAAATGCTGGTGCCTGCCGATATTCTCAGCTTAGTGCCGGGCCAGCAGCGCTATTCGCAATTGCTCAATATTCAGGGCGGCATCAGCGATGATTTAATGATCACGCGCTCAAACTGGGAAGGTTTGGAAGGTTCGCTTTATGTGGTGGTCAATGCCTCGCGCAAGGGTTTTGACTTTGCTCATATCGAAGAAAATCTGGCAGAAGGTGTCACCCTAAAACGCTGGAATGATCTCGCATTGATGGCCTTGCAAGGGCCAAAGGCTGAGGAGACTTTGGCTAATCTCATCCCTGCCGTGCGCAACTTGAATTTCATGAACTCCAGTCGGTTCAGTTTGAATGGCGTTGATGTTCATATCTCACGCTCCGGCTATACGGGCGAAGATGGTTTTGAAATTTCAGTTGCTTCGGCCCATGCCGCACAGGTTTGGAATAAGCTGCTGTCTGATCCCTTGGTGAAACCCATTGGTCTGGGTGCACGTGACTCGCTGCGTTTGGAAGCCGGGCTTTGCCTTTATGGTCATGATATTGATCGCACCACCTCGCCGATTGAGGCCGGTTTGAATTGGTCAATCGCTAAACGCAGACGCACTGAGGGCGGGTTTATTGGCGCGCACCGCGTGCAGCGTGAACTGCTGGGTGGGGTTTCGCGCAAACGCGTGGGCATAAAACCAGAAGGCCGTGCGCCAGCGCGCGAAGGCACCGAAATTCAGGATGAGAGTGGTCGCAAAATTGGGGTGATCACGTCGGGTGGTTTCGGCCCCAGCGTCAATGGCCCTGTGGCCATGGGCTATGTGGAAACGGCTTATGCTGTTGCTGGCACGCCTATTCAACTTCTTGTACGTGGGCAAGCCATGGCAGCCCAGATTTCAACTCTCCCCTTCATTCCCAACCGTTTCAAAAGATAGAGGTATATGATGACTGTTAAATTTTCCAAAGACCATGAGTGGATTACCGTTGAGGGTGGCATTGCCACAGTGGGCATTACCAACCATGCACAAGAACAATTGGGCGATGTTGTCTATGTCGAACTGCCAAAAATTGGCGCGCAGATTGTGGCAAATGCTTCTGTGGCCACGGTTGAAAGTGTGAAAGCCGCCAGCGAAGTTTACACGCCAGTTTCTGGTGAAGTCGTAGAGGTAAACGCCGAACTTTCCGGTGATCCGGCTTTGGTCAACCGTGCTGCTGAGAATGAGGGCTGGTTTATGAAAATCAAATTGAGCACTGTGAGTGAGCTTGATGTGCTGATGGACAAAGCTGCTTACGATAAATTTGTGGCTGGCTGATATGACACCTGATTTTATCCCCCGCCACATTGGTCCCAACCCATCCGAAACCGCTGCCATGCTCAAAAGCTTGGGGGCTGTATCACTTGATGAGTTTATCGGAAAAGCTGTGCCTGCAAAAATCCGCAGTACGCGCGCCCTCAATTTGCCAGACGCTTTAAGTGAGCGTGAGGCGCTTTCGGCCATCAAGAAGATGGCCAATAAAAACGACGTCTATACCTCGATGATCGGCATGGGTTACTACGGCACCATCACGCCAAAAGTGATCTTGCGCAATGTGCTGGAAAATCCAGGTTGGTATACGGCTTACACGCCTTATCAAGCTGAGGTGAGCCAAGGTCGCCTTGAGGCCTTGCTCAATTTCCAGCAAATGGTGATTGATCTTACCGGGTTGGAAATTGCCAATGCTTCACTGCTCGATGAAGCTACTGCCGCTGCTGAAGCCATGGCCATGGCAAAGCGCGTGGCTAAATCCACTGCGAATGTGTTTTTCGTTGATGCTGATACCCACCCACAAACCATCGCTGTGCTGCAAACCCGCGCCAAAGGTTTTGGCATTGAAATTGAGATCGGTAATCCGCTCAAAGATTTAAAGCCCGCTAAAATCTTTGCGGCCTTACTCTCATATCCAGGCTCATCTGGCGCGCTGCATGATTTCAGTTCGACTATCTCTGATCTGCATGGCGCAGGCGCTTTTGCAATTATGGCCACTGATTTATTGGCTCTCGCTTTGCTCAAATCGCCGGGCGAATTGGGTGCTGATATCGCCATTGGTTCGGCGCAACGCTTCGGTGTTCCCATGGGTTATGGCGGGCCACATGCGGCCTTCTTTGCCACCAAGGATGACTATAAGCGCGTGATGCCGGGCCGTTTGATTGGTGTTTCCGTTGATGCCCAAGGCAACCGTGCGCTGCGTATGGCGCTGCAAACGCGGGAACAACATATCAG
>JANYGE010000449.1 GCA_025362535.1 Hyphomicrobiales bacterium | reverse complement strand
ATTTCATTGTTCGGCGATGTGATCGAAAATATTTCAGAATTTGATCCGCTCACGGGCCGTAAAACAGCGGAACTGGAGAACGTCAAAGTCTATTCCAATTCGCATTACATCACGCCCAAGCCCACGCTGGAGCAGGCGGTGCTGCGCATTAAAAATGATCTCATGTTGCGCCTCACAGAATTTAACACGGCGGGCCGCATTCTCGAAGCGCAGCGCTTGGAACAGCGCACCATGTTTGATATTGAAATGATGATGGCCACGGGCTCTTGTGCTGGCATTGAAAATTATTCGCGTTATTTAACGGGCCGCAAACCCGGCGAACCCCCGCCCACTCTGTTTGAATATCTGCCGGATAATGCGCTGGTGTTTATTGATGAAAGCCATGTCACGGTTCCGCAGATCGGCGGCATGTTCAAGGGCGACTTTAACCGCAAGGCCACGCTGGCTGAATATGGATTCCGCCTGCCCAGCTGCATCGACAATCGCCCGCTGCGCTTTGAAGAATGGGAAGCCATGCGCCCACAAACTGTTTTCGTTTCGGCCACCCCCGGCCCGTGGGAAATGAAGCAAACCGATGGCGTGTTCGCCGAGCAGGTGATCCGCCCCACTGGCCTGATTGATCCCCCCGTCATCATTCGCCCGGTGAAAAATCAGGTCGATGATCTCATCGCTGAATGCCAAGCCGTGGCGCTTAGCGGCATGCGTGTTTTGGTGACCACGCTCACCAAGCGCATGGCCGAAGACCTCACCGAATATATGCACGAGCAAGGTATTCGCGTCAGATATATGCACAGCGATATTGATACGCTGGAACGCATTGAAATTCTGCGTGATCTGAGGCTTGGTGCCTTTGATGTTTTAATCGGCATCAATCTGCTGCGCGAAGGTTTGGATATTCCGGAATGCGCCTTGGTGGCGATCCTCGATGCCGATAAAGAAGGTTTCCTGCGCAGTGAAACTTCACTGGTGCAGACCATTGGCCGCGCCGCCCGCAACGTCGATGGCCGGGTAATTATGTATGCCGATAAAATCACCGGCTCGATGGAACGCGCCATTGCCGAAACGGATCGTCGCCGCGAAAAGCAAGTAGCTTACAACACCGCTAACGGCATCACGCCCACGTCAATTCGCAAAAACATCGGCGATATTATGGGCAGCATTTACGAGCAAGACCATGTGCAAGTGGATGGTGGTTTGGCCGAAGGTGGTGGCCCGCTGGTGGGCCATAACCTGCAAAAAGTTCTGGCCGATATGGAAAAGCGCATGCGCGAAGCCGCCTCGAACCTAGAGTTCGAAGAAGCCGCCCGCTTGCGCGATGAAGTGAAACGGCTGAAGGCGGTGGAACTCGCCGTGATGGATGATCCCTTGGCGCGCAACAGCAACATTCAAACCGCCGAAGAAAGCTGGCCCAGCGGCGCACCAGCGAAACGGCGCGCAGGGAGCAAGGCGGGGAAAGCAGGCACGCGGACGTTTAGGGGGAAGACGCGGTGAGTGGTGGGCTTCGTGCATAACTCTTTGAAGGAGAAACGGCAGGAAATTCCTGCCGTTTTCATTTCTCTGCGGCGAAACTACTTCCGTGTGCGTGAACCAGAGAGTGTTTCGCCCTTATTGTTCTTCACGCCACCCGTGCCATAAAGTTTGGCGAACTCGGCTTCTTTGCCAGCGGCCAAAAGGCCAGCTTGCTTGATCCATTCCTCACGGGTGATGCGGCCATTGAATTTCAGATGATCATCAACCCACGCCACTTGCGAAGCTGTCCAAGCTGCAATTTGATCATAATGGAAGAAGCCCAGCGTGTGCAAAATTGCTTCATTCTTTGGGCCAATGCCGCTGATGCGTTGCAACTTATCGGCTTTGCCGCCACGCGCTGCTGAAATGCCCTTCGGACGTTCCATTTTCCCAGATTCGATTTTTTCCGGTGCTGACACAACAGGCATTGGCTCAGCCTTTGGTTCCACTGCGGCAACCGGAACCGGTGCAACTGGAGCAGCAACTGGTGTCTCAACGACAGGCTCTGCCACTGGCTTTGCCCCAAATAAATTACGCAAAATCAAGCCGAAAAGGCAGCCGATGCCATAAGCACCCAATAACCAGATCGCGAGTTCAATGAGATAATGCGCCATGATGTCTGTCCCGCTCTAATTATTGTTTTGAGTCGTTTGGCATATTGAAGGTGAACCCCACATATGTGCCGATGAGAAACGCTGCCGCGAGCCAGACCCAGTTATGTTGAACCAAAATCCAACTGTCGTGAAAATTAAGAAACTCGTTCATCTCTCGTCCCCTCAGTTCAAAACTGTAAATTCAACACGGCGATTCTTCATTCGCGCGCTGGCCGTCAAGGCTGGATCAAGTGGCTTGTCCTTGCTGTAACCCACACCCGTCAAACGGCCAGCATCAATGCCAGCAGCAACCAACGCGTCGATCACAGTTTTAGCGCGGCGTTCACTGAGGCCCTGATTATAGAATTCAGAGCCCAGATAATCGGCATGGCCCGCCACTTGCACTTTCATGGTCAGACACCGTGGGTCTTTCATCAAGGCAGAATATTGATTGACTGAAAGATCATAGGGCGCCTTCAAATTTGCGTGCTTAAACTCAAAGCGAACCGGGAACACCGCACTGATGCGGGCCATGGTGGCCACGCAATCATAGGGTTGACCGACCGCTGGTGCAGGTGGGGGTGGAGCCACATTCACCTGCAACTCGCCTTTGGTTGAGTCCATCGCCGTTTGCCCTGCTGCATCAGTGATTTGCGCAATCACATCATAAGTGCCATTCACGATTGGGGCCTTTGGCTTCAGGGTCCAATGCCCGCTTGCATCACTGAGCAAGTCAAAATCGGTGCCCAGCTTGTATGACGTGCCGTCCAAGGAAACCGTGAGTGAATTTGCCTTACCCGCTGGCCAAGTGCCTTTGATTGTTGGATGATCAGAGTCCGAAACCACGCTATCAACAGTTGGGGTAACCAAAGGTGCAGGCGCTGGTGCCGCAGCAACGGCTGGAGCTGGCGCAGGTGCAACAGCAGGTGCGGGTTCAACAACCGGTGCAGCGGCAACAGCAGGTACTGGCTCAACAACTGGTGCAGCTTCGGGAATTACAATTGCGCCCTTCACAACGGCATTATTGATATTGCCCATGGCATCACTCACAGTGAAATCAAGATCATAGGATCCCGGTGCTAGCTGTGTTGAGGGCAAGAACGTGAAGACACCTTTGCCGTCTGAAATCAATTCCTTGTCCTTGCCGAGTGTATAGGCCTGACCCAGAAGCGAAAGTGACATAGACTTGGCATCGCCTTCTGGCCATGTGCCAGTCACAGCATAAGGCCACACCGCATCAGCTGCGGCAGGATTAACTGTCGGTGCTGCAGGAGGTTTGGTGTCGATAGTCAGGTTTTGGGTGGGCGACATTGCCAACGGAGTGCCACCCGCATCCTCCACCTTAACGCCAACGGAATAATCACCATCAGCCAAGGGGTTTGGCATCAGCATCCAATTGCCAGCATCATCAACGGTTAATTCTTTGTCGGTGTTCAAAACGTAAGTCTTGCCGCCAACCGCAACGGAAAGCTTTGCAGCATCCTTGGGATAGGTGCCTGAAAGCATGGGCGACGAATTATTGCCGGAGACCGCAACGATGGTTGGCGCTGCTGCGGGTGCTGCTTCAACCTTTGGTGTTTCAACCTTCGGTGTTTCAACCTTTGGCGTTTCAGCTTTAGGGGCTTCGACTTTTGCTGGTTCACCTGCGGCTGCCGGAGCGGGCGCTGTTTCTGGCACCACAACCGCGGCTTTAGCGTCGAGGGCTGTTTGATTGCCAGCGGCATCGGTCACCATGACATTGAGATCATAGCTGCCAGGTTTCAAATCGACACGCGGATCAAAGGTGAAATTGCCTTTGCCATCAGATTTTAAGGCCTCATCAGCGCCCAAAACATAAGTCTTATCAGCGAGTTTGGCAGAAAGCCCTTTGGCCTCGCCTTCTGGCCAAGTGCCCGAAATTGCATAAGGCCAAACCGCACCCGCCGCTGGCAAAGTTAGGGCAGGAAGCGGTGGTGCCACTGCATCAACACCCAATTTTTCAGGGGCTGGCGGCGGCAGAATCTTAACTGCTTTTGCATCAACGGTGCGAACGCCATAGGTGGCAGCCACGGCTTTCACGGCATCATCCAAAAGCGCCTTGCTCTTGGCATCACCAGAAAGCACCACATCGCGGCCATCCAAAACCACTTTTGCCCAATCGCCAGCGGCGGCTTGCGCGCGATTCGTAATATCTTCAACCAAACTGTTGGTTTGGATGGCGTAGCTTGCAATAAACGGTAAAACAGTGAGAGGGGCCCATTTAAGCCATTGTGATGGTCGCCACTGATACATTTTATTGTCCCCGCTTGAAGTTTTGGCAGCCCCCGCCCCGCAGAAGCCATATTTCGCCTTATTAATGTTTTGTTAGCATATCTGCGCGAGCCGTGGCTAATGGATTCTGAGCCAATATAGAGGCTGCCAAGCCTGTGCTTTGTAACGACTTCGTAAGGTTTGACTGAGAGTTGCCCACAGAACTGTG
>JANYGE010000414.1 GCA_025362535.1 Hyphomicrobiales bacterium | reverse complement strand
GACAGTTTTGAAGGCTTGCCGCTTCTCGGTTACACGAAAGTGTTTGAAAAAATGCTCGCTTATAAAAATATCGATGTGAATCTCGGGGTTGATTATTTCGATATACGCGACAAAATTCCAGCAGGAAAACCCGTGGTCTATACCGGACCCATTGATCGCTATTTTAACTATGCAGCGGGTGAGTTGCAGTGGCGCACCACCGACTTCCAGTTCGAAATTAAGAACACGGGAGATTTCCAAGGCACTGCAATCATGCATTATGCCGATGAGGAGGTGCCCTACACGCGCAGTGTTGAATACCGTCATTTGCACCCTGAGCGAAATTACCAGACTGAAAAAACCATTATCTCAAAAGAATTTCCGCGCAGTGCGGGCAGGGCCGATGAGCCCTATTATCCCGTGGCCACGGAGCGAGATAAGCGGCTCTATAATACCTACAAAGAATTAAGCCGAAGCGAAGACAATATTTTCTTCGGCGGCAGATTGGGAACCTATCACTATCTCGATATGCACCAAGCCATTGCCGCGGCCCTGAAAGATGCGCCTGACATAATTGCTGGCGCGCGCCCGAGTATATGATGACCAGAAAAAATCTCGTCATCGTGCGGGCCGGAAAAAACACTTTGCATGCAAACTGGCTAGCCGCATCCGAACCACGCAATTGGGATTTGATTGTGTCACTCTATGATGATGAGCCTTATCAAGCTCTTGTTGATGAGGAGGTGATCAGGATCAAAGGTGGCAAATTTGATGGGCTTTATAAAACCATTGCCAGCTTCGATGACCTGCTCGCCACGTATGAATATGTCTGGCTGCCTGATGATGACATTCTGACCAGCCAGGGCGATATCAACAGGCTTTTTGATTTTATGTCGGAGTATGATCTGGCCGTGGCCCAGCCCTCTTTGAGTTGGGAGTCATATTTCAGCTTTTTGCTGACCATGAATGCTCCGTGTTTTACACTCCGTTATGTGACAATGATTGAAACCATGGTGCCATGTCTGCGAAACGATGTTCTGAAAGCAGCATTGCCGAGCTTTGAAGACAACATGACATTGTGGGGCATGGATGTGATTTGGTGCAGATTGCAAGATGATAATTTCCGCAAAGCCGCAATCATCGATGCGATCAAGGTTTTTCATACGAGACCCATAGGGCAAGTTCTGGCGAGCAAGGCCACGGCCAGTGGCCACGACACAGTTGAAGCCATGCACAAGCTGCTTGAAAGATTTGGGGTTAAAGAACCCTTTGCAAATATGCTGCGAAGCTATGATGCAATCTATGCCAATGGTGATCGGCCCAGAAGCGAGTTTACTCAGCAACTGGTTTGGTTTTTTGACATGGCGAAGTTTTTATTTTGCGCAAAGCACAATGACATAAAAATAAATAAAATTTTAAACAGACTGCGCAAGTTGATCGCTGTAAATTTTAACCGCAAGTCGAATCTTACAAAACTGTTAGATGGCGAAGCGCTAAAGCGGGTGTAACATTAAGAGTGCCTTATTTGGCTGACCCTGTTCATCTGCCATTCAGCTAAGGGGGCGTCTTATAGATGCTGTTAGGTACCAAGCTTTCGAAAGGAATTTAGATATGATCCGTAAAACGATGATTGCTCTCGCCACCGTCACCACAATGGCTCTTGGCATGACGGCCCTCACAAGCACAGCCAATGCTGGTGTAAACATTACAATTGGTACTGGCTACGGCTGGCACCACCACCATGGATGGCATCACGGTTGGAACAATTGCTATTGGAAAAAAGTGAAAGTGTGGAGAAACCATCATTGGGTGTGGAAGAAAGTTAAAGTCTGCCACAGTCATTGGTAGTCAAACTAAGCGGGCTGCAACAGAAGTTGCAGCCCGTTCTATTAAACGCTCACATTTGTCGTGGTTTTCACATTGCCTTTGAAAGAGTGTGAAATCGGGCACACTACATGGCCGCGCTTTGCTAAATCTTCGGCGGCGTCTTTGCTCATGCCGGGCAAGCTTACATCCAATGTCACTTCAAGGCCAAAACCTTCGCCATCATCGCGCGCACCAATGCTCACATGTGATGTAACGGAGGCATTGGCAGGCATATCAATTTTGGCTTTACCAGCAACAAAGCGCATGGCCCCTAAATAACAACCAGCATAGCCCGTTGCGATAAGCTGCTCAGGATTTGTGCCCTTGCCGCTGCCACCCATTTCAGTTGGTGTTGCAAGGGCAACAACCACGCGCCCGTCATCCGTTCGGCTCAGGCCATCATTGCGGCCCCCGCCAGTTGCTGTTGCGTTTGCTGTATATGCAAGTTTCATGATTCGCTTTTTCCATATGATTGAAGATTGAGTGTGCGATCTTTTACACTCATTTATTGAAAATAAAAAACTCTGAACTGACAGCTCACTGACAATTGATGTTTGATCACAATATCGCCACAAAATGGCCCAGCCCGAGCCTGTTTGTGGCTGCGCCAATGCCGCGATTGGGGGTCACTTTCAGCATCAGGTCCTGCGGGGGATCAGGTAGGTGGAACGGCTTCCAGAGCGGGGCAAAAATTTCAGCTTACAGTTTCCTCGCATGAAGCGAGACGATCCGTTCAGCTCCTGTCGCCGTCCCGAGTTGATGCGGGTCTGGGGCCCGTCCAATTGTGTATCTTTTGGGCGGGCCTCGTACTTTTTCAGCGAGGCCAGCAGCGAATCAGTTTATGTTTCGTTCTATGCAGTTGAACTCCACCATCCTTCACATTGGCGAGCAGCCATTCACACTTCAAGACCTGTTGATTTTCGCCGGCATGATATTGCTGTTTATCGCCGTTATTTTGGCATGGCGCGGTCAAGCGGGCCGCAAGGCCGAACGGTTGGAATCACAACAGCGCAATTCTGATATGGAATATCGCTTGGCTGAGCTTTCGGGAATGTTGAATAATTTTTCTGCTCAAGCGCAAAGCCAACAAGTGCATTTACAACGCACATTGGATGAGCGCCTGGATAGTGTCAGCCAGCGTGTGGGCCATGGCTTGCATGAACAATCGCAACGCACAGCCGTTTCACTGGGTCAACTTCATGAACGCCTTGCTGTGATTGATGCTGCGCAAAACAATCTTGCATCGCTATCCAATGAAATGCTCAGCCTCAAAGATATTCTGGCCAACAAGCAAACCCGTGGTGCCTTTGGCCAAGGCCGCATGGAAGCAATTATCGCTGATGGCCTGCATTCCAAGGCATTCAGTTTTCAAGCCACACTTTCCAACGGCATGCGCCCGGATTGCTTGATCAGCCTGCCAGACTCGCGATTGAAATTGGTGATCGACGCAAAATTCCCGCTTGAAGCCTATAATGCCATGCGCGAAGCCCCTGATGATGCGATGCGCAAAATTGCTGAAACCCGATTAAAGTCTGACGTGTTGAAGCATGTGAAAGATATTGCCGATAAATATCAAATCAGCGGCGAGACGCATGAGACTGCCATTATGTTTGTGCCGTCTGAATCAGTTTACGCCGAACTGAACGAGAAGTTTGAAGACGTGGTGCAAAAGGCCCATCGCTTGCGCATTATATTGGCCTCGCCCAATGTGCTCATGCTTTTGGTGCAAACCATGCAGGCCATTGTGAAAGATGCAGCGATGCGTGAGCAAGCCCATCTCATTCAAGCCGAAGTGGTAAAACTGCTGGCAGATGTCACCCGCATGAAAGAGCGTATGGGCTCGCTCCACAAGCATTTCAGCCAAGCCAGTGGCGATCTCGAGCAACTCCATGTCTCATCCGATAAAATTTCAAATCGTGCGGCAAAAATTGAGAGCATGGATTTGGCAGAACCCACTGCCATTGCGGCAGCGCCTGAAGCACCACGCCGCTTATCGGTGGGTTAAATGAAAATACCACTGCCCAAGCCACAGCTGCGCTCAGCCTTGCGCCTGAAATTGGGCAAGTTGTGGTTTATCAATAAGCGCCGTTTGAACTGGTATCTATCGGCGACGCGTTTTGCCACCACGCGACAGTCTGAAAACCTCGCCCACATTCACGCCAGCCATGGCACACCCATGCTGCGCAAACTCAGTGGCGTTGATATGCAATTGCAGATCAATAAAAAAACCTCACTGGAAATCGCCGCATCCTGCATTGATGGCCTACTCTTGAAGCCGGGCGAGACATTTTCATTCTGGCGTCTGGTTGGCAAACCCACAGCGCGGCGCGGGTTCAAGGTGGGATTGGTGTTGCGCAATGGCACTATTCAGCAAGATGTAGGCGGCGGCCTCTGTCAAATGACCAATATGATTTATTGGATGGCCATTCACACGGATCTCAAAATTGAAGAACGCTGGCGTCATGGCTTTGATGTGTTTCCCGATGTGGGCCGCACCCAGCCTTTCGCATCAGGGGCCACCTGTTCTTATAATTATATTGATCTGCAAATCAGCAACCCGACGCAAAACACTTATCAGCTCCGGCTTTCCACCAAGGGTGATTGGCTCTATGGCACATGGCGCTGCGCTGCTGAGCCCAGCCACCGCTTTGAAATCTTCGAACGTGACCATGAAATCCGCTCTGAATATTGGGGTGGCTATTCACGCCATAATGAGCTTCATCGCAAGCGGATTGATCTTGTAACCGGTGCTGAGTTGGGCGAAGAATTCGTTTCCGAAAATCACGCCATCCTGATGTATCAACCTTTTCTCTCAGCACCGGAAAATTCAACATGAATGTTATCTTTGATCTCGGCATGGTTTTGATCGCGTGGGATCCGCGCCTGCTTTATCGCAAAATATTCAATGATGAAGCCAAGGTTGAATGGTTTCTCATGAACATTTGCAATCATGATTGGAATTTAGAGCAAGACCGAGGTCGTAATTTTGCTGATGCAGTAAAAATTTTATCGGCCCAGCACCCTGATTATGCTGAAGAGATCGCAGCATATGACAAGCGCTGGCATGAGACTATTCCAGGCGCCATTTCCGGCAGTGTGGATATTCTGGAGGCCTTACATAAACAGGGAACGCCACTTTATGCCATCACCAATTGGAACCAGGATAAGTTCCGCGAAACCCGGCTGCGCTTCCCATTTTTAAATCTGTTCCGTGATATTGTGGTGTCGGGGGATGAAAAGCTGATCAAGCCTGATCCTGCGATCTATGAGCTGAGTTTGAAGCGCAATGGCCTGAAGGCCTCTGAGTCCCTGTTTATCGATGATAGCTTGAAGAATGTGAAAGGGGCCGAAGCCGTGGGCATGAAGGCGCATCATTTTACAACGCCAGAGAAACTGAAGGCAGAGTTGAAAGGCCTAAAACTTCTCTAGAATCAGCATGCGCCATACGGACTTTTCGACGCAGCACCAGCCAACCGAAAATATCCACCTGTTTTCAACGCCTTAAATCCACAATCCACCGCTTGACACATTGCCAAGCCGTAACTATCAAGAGCGCGCTTTGGGAAGGGGCTGTTTTGCCTTGCACGGAGGAGTTTAACATGGCTAATCCGCGCGGTACAAAAGACAAAACTGATCCAAAGTTCGACGATATTTCCAGCCGTTTGAAAGATTTGGGCAGCCGCATAGAGGCTGAAAAATCGCAGACAGCGGCAGCCGAAAAACCGTCGATGAAATATCAAGGGGCCTCGGACTATTCCAAGGGTTATCGGCTGGCGAGTGAGTTCGTCGCTGGGGTTTTGGTGGGCGGGCTTCTGGGTTTTGGGCTGGATAAATTATTTGGCACTTTGCCGTTATTTCTAATTGTTTTTTTGCTCTTGGGTTTTGGGGCTGGTATTCTGAATATGTCGCGGTCTGCGAATAGAACACCACCAACAGCCGAAGAGCTTCGTAATATGCCGAAGCCTGATGATGACGAAGACGAGGATAAATAGTGGCTAACGATCCGATCCATCAATTCCGCCTGCATGACCTTGCTGGTCCGTGGGATGTCGCTGGCTATGAAATCAGTTTTACCAACTCCGCTTTATTCATGGGCATCACCGTTGCCACTATTACTGGCGTTCTTCTGTTGGCTGCGCGCAAGGGTGCGCTGGTGCCAGGCCGCCTGCAATCGGTTGGTGAAATGTGGTATGGCCTTGTTGATAGCATGGTGAAGAACGTGCTGGGTGAAGAAGGCAAGGCTTTCTTCCCGCTGGTGTTCTCGCTGTTCTCATTTGTTTTAGTGGCCAATATGCTTGGCATGTTCCCTTATTTCTTCACCGTCACCAGCCATGTGATCGTTACGGCTTCGCTTGCCGTGTTCGTGGTTCTGCTGGTGGTGGTTGTCGGCATCTACAAGCACGGTCTTGGCTGGTTCAAGCTGTTCGTGCCGCATGGCGT
>JANYGE010000366.1 GCA_025362535.1 Hyphomicrobiales bacterium | reverse complement strand
GAGCGTCGAGGGCCGCTCGGTTGACCCAAGCTTCTTTGACATGGATGAGACCACTATCCAAAATATCCTCAGCGTATCCATATTCGAGGCACCCGGATTCAGCTCGGCTGGCGTTGATCATCGCTGTCATAGCTGGTTTTGCGGCGGAAATTCCACTCGACGATATGCGAAACGTGCCGACGATCAAGATCATTATCTTTTCCTTCTTTTGAAGCTTGTACAAGTGCGCATATGATTTCAAGCGGTTCTACCTGCTACAATCATGGCGCGTTGCACGATTCAACCGTAAAGTCTAGAATTGTGCGAATCTAAATTGGAGACCTTTCGATGCGAGCATTTCGTGGATTAGCAATTTTTGCCGTGATGGGGTTCCTCTTTGGATCGACCGCACAGGCAGCGCAGTGTGGATCAACAGCGGCGGGGTTCTCGGCGTGGAAATCTGAGTTTGCCAGTGAGGCTAAGGCCGCAGGTGTGAAGGCGCGCGGGCTTTCGGCTTTGGCTGGCACATCCTATGCAACGGGCACCATTTATGCTGATCGCCATCAAAAGAGTTTCAAGCTTTCACTCTCCGAATTTATGGCCAAGCGTGGCGCTGCGGCCATTGTGTCGCGCGGGCGTGGCATGAAAAAAGCCAATGCGGCTTTATTTGCCTCGATTGAAGCCAAATATGGCGTGCCTGCTGGTCCACTGATTGCCATCTGGGGCATGGAGACAGGTTTTGGCGCGGTGATGGGCAATCAAAACACCATCTCTGCGGTGGCCACCTTGGCTTATGATTGCCGCCGCACCGATTATTTCACCGATCAGCTTTTGGCGGCGTTGAAGCTAATTGATCGAGGCACTCTATCAGCCTCTTCAAGTGGTGCCATGCATGGTGAAGTGGGGCAGACGCAATTTTTGCCGAAGAATATTTTGCTCTATGGTGTTGGCGGTAGTTTGACTGGCAAAGCCGCGGCCCTTGCTTCAACTGCGAATTATCTGCGTGGCCATGGCTGGGTGGAGGGCAAGGGCTATCAACCAGGGCAGGCTAATTTCAGCGCAATTCAAGGCTGGAATGCTGCTACGGTTTATCAAAAAGCCATTGCGATTATCGGAAAGCAGATTGACGGTTAGTTGTAACCTGCCACTGTCTCACAGAAGCTAAAACTGCCACGGCCAAGCCCACCAACAATATAGTTGGCGCTGGCCGCAATCCGTGGCTCACCATAAAATTGGCCATGAATACACGCATGGGGTTCACACCCGTTGCAAGGCCATACCAGGTAAATTCGGTGAGCGCGGTGAGAGCGCTTGCGATAAGTGCAGCACCACATAATGCGGGGGCGGAGAGGGCCATGCGGCGGGCGATCATCAAGCGGATAGTCATAGCCAAGAAGAACAACCCTGCCATCAAAGTGGCGGCGCTCACATCGATTTTAGATTGAAGGTAGTAATGGAACAGGGCCAGCACAGCGAGGCCATAGACGATCCGGTGAAGCATTTTCCACTTCGTCCCCAATTTGCGCAAAGCGGCATCAAACGACGTTGCAGCCAGGGCTGAGAGTCCGAGCAAAGTGACAAAGCCAATGGTGAGATAAAACCGATTGATGATTTCACTTGTGGCAAAAGCCAGGTTCCATTTTACGAATATGAGGTAAAGTATGAAATGCGCCGTCGCATAAGAGAAAGCTGTAACACCCAACATGCGCCGGATGAGAGCTATTTTGGAATAATTGAACAGGCGCTGCAGTGGCGTCAGCGCCAGGGTGAGCAGCAAAAAGCGTACCGCCCAATCCCCCACCAGATGCAAGGCGTTTTTCACTGAGAGGGGCTGCAAGGCCCCGGTAAAAAACCAAAAGGCGATGATCACAGCAGGGGCGAAAGCAAGCCCGAGTGTTGCGCATTTTAGCGGCGAGAAGCGCCCATGACGGTCATTCCAAAGCATTTTCATGCCAGTTTCGTATCATGAAATCCGTGAGCTGTCAGTTCACGCTTGATCACGAAGGGCTGAGGTTCTGTGAGCGCCGGATCAGTTCCACCAGCCCTTATGGTCTTTTTTTGGTTGCCTTAAAATGCCGCCATCTGCACTGGGCTCAATCTCCATCAGATAACGATGCACCGGGCTCATGCGGTCATAGAGAGCTTTGGTGAGATGGTCGATTTGCGTCAATTGCTGCGGCAAGTCGCGGCGCGTGTAAGTGAGGTGGAGCATGCGGCGGTGAGTATCATCTTTCTTCAAAGTGCCGCTGTGCCACATCGATGAATTGCAGATTATGGCAGAGCCTGCAGGCGCTGTAACCATCACCTCGCC
>JANYGE010000324.1 GCA_025362535.1 Hyphomicrobiales bacterium | reverse complement strand
TCAGTTTCTGGCGAGATAAATTTTCTTAGATGACCTTGACCTAAATTCTGCAAGCGTGCGGGCCAGGTTACGTTTTTTAAGCCCTGCGCAATAGCATCGTCACTGATGCGGCCATCTTTCAGTGCTCGAATAGCGGCAATGGCATTGCCCGCATTATCAATCTGGTGTGGTCCCGTGAGCGCAGGCAGAGGCAAATCCAACAAGCCCTCTTCATCTTGATAGACCAAGCGACCATGCTGTACATAAGTTTGCCATTCCTGATTGGCGATCTTCAATGGCGCTCTGGCTTTTTCAGCAACCCGCTCAATTTCTTCGCGCGCTTCCAAAGGTTGGGCGCCGACGATACCAATGCATCCAGGTTTGAGAATGCCTGCTTTCTCCCGGGCAATCTCGGTGATTGTCTCACCCAGATATTGCTGGTGATCCAACCCAATAGAGGTGATCACGCTGACTGCTGGCTGATCAATTACATTTGTCGCATCTAACCTGCCGCCAAGGCCCACTTCCAGAATCAGATAATCAGCAGGTATGCGCGTGTAGGCCAAGAACGCTGCCGCCGTAGTGATTTCAAAAAATGTGATTGGTTCACCACCATTCACCACTTCGCATTCTTCTAACAATGCCGAAAGAATATCCTCAGAAATCAACTCCCCCGCGACCCGAATGCGCTCATGGAATTTGACCAGATGCGGCGACGTATAGGTGTGAACTTTCAGTCCCGCTGCTTCCAGAATAGCGCGGGCCATCGCCAGCGTCGAACCTTTGCCATTGGTGCCAGCAATATGAATAACGGGTGGGAGGTGCTGCTCTGGATGTCCAAGCTTTGCCAGAATCTGGTGCATCCGGTCCAAGCTCAGATCAATAATTTTAGGATGCAGACTTAAGAGCCGCATCAATATGGCATCACTGCGCGCCATGAATTATGCAAGCACCAATGCACCCAAAGGCGCTTCATAGGCGGGTGATTTCGTCAACATGCGGGCAAGCCGTGAAACCGTGGCCTTCATCTCGTGGCGATGCACCACTGAATCCACCATGCCGTGGTCTTTTAAATATTCTGAGCGCTGGAAGCCAGCGGGCAATTTTTCACGAATGGTCTGTTCAATCACGCGCTGTCCGGCAAAACCAATTTGTGCATTGGGTTCCGCCAAATGCACATCACCCAACATGGCATATGATGCGGTAACGCCACCTGTGGTTGGATTGGTCAAAACCACAATGTAAGGCAGCTGCGCAGCGCGCAATTCCTGCACAGCAATCGTGGTGCGCGGCATTTGCATGAGCGAAAGTATGCCCTCCTGCATGCGCGCACCTCCAGAAGCCACGAACATTACAAAGGGGCTAGTGTTGGCTACAGCATGGCGCATAGCCGCAATAATAGCGTCCCCCGCCGCCATACCGAGCGAGCCGCCAATAAAGCCCATATCTTGAACGGCGATCACCATAGCCTGCTCATTCACCTTGCCAAAGCCAGCTTGCACCGAGTCTTCTTCACCAGATTTCGCTTTGGCATCTTTGAGCCGATCAACATAACGCTTCTCATCACGGAATTTGAGCGGATCAACCGAGGCGATTGGGGCTTCCAATTTCTCATACTCACCGCCATCAAACATTGTTTTGAAGCGCACTTCTGCTGGCATGCGGTGATGATGATTGGAACCTGGAAACACAAATTGATTGGTTTCAAGATCCTTATAATAAACCATCTGGCCTGATTCAGGATCTTTGATCCACATATTTTCAGGCACATCACGCTTGGTGACACCGAGCAGGCTGCGAAAGCGTGGACGAACGAAATTCTTGATCCAATTCATAGTTTAGCTCCTAACGCCTTTGGCAATTTCGGCCACAAGTGTATGAACAGCTTTAGGCGTTTTTGCGGTGGCTTTGCCTTTTTTATCCAAACTGTTTGCAATCGCACTGACCAGAGCTGAACCAACCACCACACCATCAGCATCTTTGGCAATAGTGCGGGCTTGCTCGGCCGACTTCACGCCAAAGCCAACAGAGATCGGAAGCGACGTGTGCTTGCGCAAACGATTGACATTGGCCTTCACACTTTTGAGATCAGGGGCTTTGGTGCCAGTGATACCAAGCACTGAAACATAATAAACAAAGCCTGATGTATTCTTAAATACAGCAGGGGCGCGTTGATCATCAGTTGTCGGTGTGGCAAGCCTGATGAAATTCAGACCAGCAGCCATTGCAGGCAAGCACAACTCATCATCTTCTTCGGGTGGCAGATCAACAATGATCAAACCATCCGCGCCCACCTTCTTGGCATCGATCAGAAACTTATCAACGCCATAAACATAGATGGGATTATAGTAGCCCATCAAAACAACCGGTGTTTCTTTATCGCCTGCACGAAAGGCCTTCACCAGTTTCAGCGTCTTCTTCATATTTTGGCCGCTTGCCAAGGCGCGAAGGCCACCTGCCTGAATGGCCGGACCATCAGCCATGGGATCGGTAAAAGGCATGCCGAATTCAATGATATCAGCGCCAGCCTTGGGCAGGCCCTGAATAATTTTGAGCGAGGTCTCATAGTCAGGATCGCCCGCAGTGATAAAGGTCACCAGTGCAGCTCGGCCTTCCTGCTTGAGTGCGGCGAAACGCTGGTCGATGCGCGTGCTCATAGTTTCACTCCCAGAATATCAGCCACGGTGAAAATATCCTTGTCACCACGACCACACATATTCATCACCATCAAATGTTCTTTCGGCAGCTTTGGTGCAATTTTCATCACATGGGCAAGCGCGTGTGAGGGCTCAAGAGCCGGAATAATACCCTCTAACTTGCAACAGAGTTGAAACGCCTCAAGAGCTTCCTTGTCAGTGGCAGAAACATATTCAACCCGCTTCATATCATGCAACCAGGCATGTTCAGGGCCAATGCCTGGGTAATCAAGACCAGCCGAAATCGAATGGCCTTCAGTGATCTGGCCATCATCATCCATGAGCAAATAAGTTCTATTACCGTGCAAAATTCCGGGCCTGCCGCCAGTGATTGAGGCCGCATGCTTTTTCTTGAGACCATGGCCTGCCGCTTCCACGCCAATGATTTTAACATCCTTGTCATCCAGAAATGGATGGAACAGGCCCATGGCATTGGAGCCACCACCAATGGCAGCCACCAGCGAATCCGGCAGGCGGCCTTCGCGCTTCATCATTTGCTCACGGGTTTCTTTGCCAATCACCGATTGGAAATCGCGCACCATTTCAGGATAGGGGTGAGGCCCAGCCACAGTGCCGATGCAATAGAACGTGTCTTCCACATTGGCCACCCAATCACGCAGCGCCTCATTTAAAGCATCCTTCAAAGTGCGTGAGCCAGATTTGGCGGGAACCACGGTGGCCCCCAATAATTTCATGCGGAACACATTGGGCATCTGGCGAGCAATATCAACCTCGCCCATATAAATAATGCATTCCAAACCAAAGCGAGCACAAGCGGTGGCCGTGGCCACACCATGTTGGCCCGCTCCCGTTTCAGCGATAATACGCTTTTTGCCCATGCGGCGGGCCAGCAGAATTTGACCCATCACGTTGTTAATTTTATGAGCACCCGTGTGATTAAGCTCATCACGCTTGAAATAGATTTTTGCACCACCAAGATGCTCAGTCATGCGTTCGGCAAAATAGAGGGGCGATGGACGGCCCACATAATGCTCAAGAAAATCATCAAGCTCGGCTTGGAATGAAGGATCGGCCTTCGCGTCTTTATAGGCTTGCTCCAATTGCAAAATCAGCGGCATCAAGGTTTCGGCCACAAAGCGCCCGCCATAAATGCCAAACAGGCCTTTTTCGTCTGGGCCAGTGCGATAGGAATTTGGAGTTGTCATAAGCTATCCT
Source organism: Hyphomicrobiales bacterium (assembly GCA_025362535.1). Classification (GTDB taxonomy): domain Bacteria; phylum Pseudomonadota; class Alphaproteobacteria; order Rhizobiales; family Aestuariivirgaceae; genus Aestuariivirga. Next base: position 23,090 of record JANYGE010000324.1, on the reverse strand, counting down.
CGTTTCAAGCGCTTTTAGCGGCCTTGATGAAATTGGCAATAAGTTCGGCAGACTTGACGCCGGGGCTGGTTTCAACCCCCGATGATACGTCAACAATCGGCGCTTGGGTTAATTTGATCGCTTGGGCCACATTATCGGGGGTGAGCCCGCCTGACAGCATGAACTGGCCAGCAATGTTTTTCAGCAATGTCCAATCAAAGGATAGGCCATTGCCACCTGGAAGCAGGCCTTTTGGAGCCTTAGCATCGAACAAAATCAGCGCGGCCACCTCGCGGTAAGCTTGCGCCGAAGTCACATCATGTGCCGTTTCAACTTTAATGGCTTTAATTATGGGTATGTTGGTAAGCGCCAGAATTTCTGCAATGCGCTGGGGTGTTTCATTGCCATGGGCCTGGACGAAATCAGGTCTCACATCACGGGCAATATTTTTTAGTAGCGCAGCATCAGCATCCACCACCAAGGCTACTACCTGTGCATGCCCTCGCGCCTGATCGGCCAGTGCTGCTGCCTGCGCAAGTGAAACATTGCGCGGGCTTTTGGAGAAGAACACGAGGCCAACCATATCAGCGCCATTGTCCAATGCAGCCTGCATTGTCTCTGGGGTTGAAAGGCCACAGATTTTAACTTTGGCCATCATGCCAAACTCTGCAAAATATCATATGCGGCTTGGGCGGGATCAGCTGCCGCCGTAATGGCGCGCCCAATCACCAGAATATCCGCACCGGCCTTCACAGCCGCCTTCGGCGTGGCAACGCGCTTTTGATCGTGGGTGGCAGCATCAGCTGGCCTTATGCCTGGAACCACGGTGAGGAATTGGTGCGGCAATGCGTTGCGAATGTGCGCCAAATCAAGTGGACTGCACACCACACCATCAAGCCCTGCTTCATGGGTGAGCTTGGCTAAATTCAGCGCATGCCCATCGGTGGTGCGGCTGTCAAATCCAGCGGCCCAAATATTTTCATTGGAGAGTGAGGTGAGAATGGTAACAGCAATCAGCTTGGTATCGCCTTGGACGGCTTGGCGCGCCGCCTTCATCATATCAAGCCCTCCGGTGGCATGAATGTTAGTAATGGCTGGCTTCAGCGCCATCAGCGATTTCATACCTTGCGCCACTGTATTTGGAATATCGTGCAGCTTCATATCGAGAAATATGGGAATGCCCGTGGAGGCCACGGCCTCATAGCCTCTAAAGCCATGGGCATAAAAAAACTCCATGCCGATTTTCATCATGCCAACATGGCCTAAAAGCAATTTGGCCAGAGAAACAGCACGCTCCAGTTCTGGAGTATCTAAAGCCACGCATATGGGATTTGTCTTGATCATGAAAAATGAACTAGCGTGAATTTAAGGCTGGCGCAAATGCACCATGACCGCAGCGGCCAAGTCTTCCAGCGCCGTACCACAGGATTTGAACAGGGTGATTTCACTCTCCGTTTTGCGGCCCAACATGGTGCCACGGCAAAGCTCAAACAAATCGCCCTGCACTTGTGAAAATTCAAACTGCCCTTCAGCTTGGGCTTGAATTAAGTCACCCGCTTCAGCCTCGGCACCTTCACGCGTATCGACATAGACCCGCGAACGGCCAACAGTCTCAGCATCGGTCTCGCGCATTGTGGGTTTGTATGCACCAGCCAGATCAATATGGGTGCCGGGTTTCAGCCAAGCACCTTTGATGATGGCTTGGGTTGAACTGGTGATTCCGGTGATAATATCTGCCTCTGCCATGGCAGCTTCAAGATCAGATACTGGTTTTGCAGAAAATCCCTCTGCGTTTAATTCAGCAGCCAGCGCAGCAGATTTCTCCACCGTGCGATTGTAAATCAGCACTGTCTTGATCGGCCGTACAGCAGCATGGGCCCGCACAAAATGGGCTCCAAGTGCGCCTGCCCCGATGAGCAGCAGTGTCGAGGCATCTTTGCGCGACAGATAATCCGAAGCCAGAGCGCCAGCCGCTGCCGTGCGCCTTCGTGTGAGTTCGGTGCCATCCATCATCGCCACCGGGGCTCCTGTGGCATTATCGATGAGCAAATAAGCGCCCTGCACGGTTGGGATGTTCAAAGACGGATTATCAGTTTTAACCGTCACAGTTTTAAGACCAGTGAATTCTTTGCTCCAGGCCGGCATCAACAACAGCGTCGTAACGGCTGACGTCTCATGATGGTGGCGCACTGGGGTTTTAATCTCAGCCCGAAAACCTTCACGCAGAGCTTCTACAATATCTTTATAGGGCGCTAAAACCGCCAGTTCTCCGGCTGAAATCCACTTCACGGCAACAAGCCAATATCAGGAGTGATGGCCTGCTGCGAGCTGCGCTGGGCTTTGATATTTTCAATTTCGTTTTGCAATAAGGTAATCTCGCGCTTGCGCTCACGCGCCAATCTGCGGTGCTTGCTTTGTCCAAGCCAGCATGTGCTCCAGCCCGCTAGAATTCCGATGAAGACGCCAAAAATAAACAAGGCCCAAAGCGGCATGTTGATGGAGAGGATGGGTGATTCAGATGAAAATGGATCAAGCGACAGGCGTGTCCACTGCCGGTTAGCAATTACAAATCCAATCACCAGAATGACAAATGGCAGGCCGATAATCCAACGGATAATACGAAGCAACACTTCAAGCCTTATCGTTGAGACGGGCACGGAGTTCCTTACCAGTCTTGAAAAAAGGGACGCGCTTTGGCGTTACATCAACGCTTTCGCCAGTGCGCGGATTGCGGCCCATGCGGCCATCGCGCTCTTTTACCGAGAAGGCTCCAAAACCTCTGAGCTCAACGCGTGAGCCGCCCTTCATCGCCTGGATGACCTCATCAAATATCTTGTTGACGATGCGCTCCACATCACGGTGATAAAGGTGGGGATTCTTGTCGGCAATTTTTTGCACGAGTTCAGACTTAATCATGATTCACGTCCGAATATGTTGGCCATAGTGCTAGGGTGCCAAACTGTGAGCGTTCCGTCAATAAAAAAGGGCCAACTCCACTGTTGAAGTTGGCCCCTCAAATTTAAGTCAATTAAACTTCGCTGTCTTTCTTCTTCAAAGCTGCTTGCAGAATGTCACCAAGCGATGCGCCTGAATCAGATGATCCATATTGGGCCACCGCTTCGCGCTCATCAGCAATTTCCATCGCCTTGATCGAAACATTGACCTTACGGGCCTTGGCATCCATCGCGGTGATCAGACCATCAAACTTTTCACCAACCGCAAAACGGTCAGGGCGTTGTTCGCCACGGTCACGCGCCAAGTCAGCACGCTTCACATAAGCTGTAATGTCGGTTCCGGAAATGCGAACTTCCAAGCCGCCATCTTCAACCTTGAGCACTTCACAAGTGACTTTCGAACCCTTGCGGGGTGCGCCACCTTCTGAGGAGCCCCCAGCAGATTTCGGAGCCGACGAGGCCATTGAGCTGCCTGCACCACCTTCGGTGAGCTGCTTAATGCCAAGCGAAATGCGTTCTTTTTCCTGATCAACATCAAGAACAACGGCTTTCACCATATCGCCCTTTTTGTAATCCTTGATGGCTTCTTCGCCCGGACGCTTCCAATCCAAATCAGACAAGTGAACCATGCCATCCACATCGCCATCAAGGCCAACGAACAGACCAAACTCAGTCATGTTCTTCACTTCGCCTTCAAGCACGGTGCCCTTCGGATATTTCGAAGCGAAAGCATCCCATGGGTTAGCTTGAACTTGCTTCAGGCCCAATGAAATGCGGCGCTTGGATGAGTCGATTTCCAACACTTGCACTTCAACTTCTTCCGAAGTGGAAAGAATTTTGCCGGGGTGAACGTTCTTCTTGGTCCAGCTCATTTCCGAAACGTGAACGAGGCCTTCAATGCCATCTTCCAGTTCAACAAATGCGCCGTAATCGGTAATGTTTGTCACCTTGCCCTTGACTTTGGTGCCCACGGTGTAACGTTCTGCAACGATTTCCCATGGATCTTTGTCAAGCTGCTTCATGCCAAGCGAAATGCGCTGGGTTTCTGGATTGATGCGAACGATTTGCACCTTCACTGATTGGCCAACAGTCAACACATCCGAAGGATGGTTGACGCGCTTCCATGCAATATCTGTAACATGGAGCAAACCATCAATACCGCCCAAATCAACGAATGCGCCGTAATCCGTGATGTTCTTAACCACACCATCAACCACCTGACCCTCGGCCAAGTTTTGCACCAGTTCAGAACGTTGTTCCGCACGGGTTTCTTCCATAACAGCACGACGTGACACAACAATATTGCCACGGCGGCGATCCATTTTGAGGATTACGAAGGGTTGCGAAACGTGCATCAACGGGGTCACGTCACGGATCGGACGAACGTCAACTTGTGAACCGGGCAAGAATGCAACAGCACCGCCCAGATCAACAGTGAAACCACCTTTAACGCGGCCGAAGATTACGCCATCAACGCGTTCTGCTTTCGCAGTCATTTCTTCAAGGTGAGTCCAGGCTTCTTCGCGCTTGGCTTTATCACGCGAAAGAACGGCTTCGCCGAGAGCGTTTTCAATGCGCTCCAAATAAACTTCAACGGTTGAGCCAACTTTAACATCGGCCTCTTTGCCGGGCATCGCAAATTCCTTCAGCGGAACGCGGCCTTCGGTCTTCAAGCCCACATCGATAATGACGAAGTCATTCTCAATGGCCAGAACTTTGCCCTTTACAACGGCGTTTTCATTCACCGGACGGTCAGCATAGCTCTCAGCCAACAGGCTTTCAAAATCTTCTAATGTAGGGGTCATCGAAACGGCAGATTTTGCCATAGGTATTTCCTTATATCATTTCTGGTGGGGCCGCGGCCACGCAAAACCAGAAACGTCTGCCACGCCTTTAAGTAAAAGGGGGCAGCGGGTTAGAGCATTCCAAACCATGTGAAAGCAGTGAGGCCTGCTCATTAATTCACATCGCTTAAAACAATTGAGGGTGCCTGAAGCACCCCGTTCATGTCCCAAAATTCTCAAAGACTGGCGTCGCATAGCGCAAATGAGGCCCGGGGGCAAGGCTGGAATCATCAGAGCCAGCCCATTTTCTCGGCGCGTTCTCGCAATCAATGGGATAAAATCAAGAGAGACAGGAAAATAAATCAAAATGGTTTCAACTTCCGCAAGCCATTTAACTTAACCCGATGAAACAGAAGACTGTTTGCCCTTCAATCGCTCCAATATCTCCTTCACCGTGGCCTTATCCAGTTTAGCGATGCCTTTTGCTAGACGGTTGGCGAGCTCGGTGGCTTCGGGGTCTAGGCCTGCAGTGTCTATGGTTATTCTGGGGTGAGACAGGCGGGAGAGTTTGACCAGTTCTTCGGCTTCATCCCAGATGATATTGAGATAGGCGATGATGCTTTGCACGAGATGCCAGCTCGGCCTGCCGCGCTTGCCGTGTTCTAACGCGGAAAGATAGGCGCTGGAGACTTGAATGGCTTTGGCCATATCAGCCAGGGTGATGCCGCGGTCGGCGCGAAGTTCGCGGAGCTTGGCGCCAAAGGGAGTCATAAGTGTTCGCCCTCACGCTTTCTGAGTTTCACATAGAAAGCCCCGCCGCCGCCATGTTTGGGGTGAGCTGGTTGGAAGCCCACAATATGCGCCCTGAAAACCGCCTCATGAAACCACATGGGCACCTCGCGGCGCAATTTACCTTCACGCTCTGGGGTATGAAAATGGCTATGTCCATGCAGGGTGTGCCGCGCAAAGGGTGAGGCACCTTTGCCCGTGATGACCAGAACGAGGCGCACACCGCGCTGGCGCTGGCTTGAAACGAAATGCATAAGTTGCAGCCGCGCTGTTTCTAAATTTTCGCCATGGAGATCAATGCGGGCTTCGGGCTCAGCATTGCCACGGCCAAGTTTTTGCATGGTACGGCGATCGAAATTTGAAATTGCCGGTGGTTCGCTGCGCAATTGTTTGCGAATGAGGATGGGTTCAACTGCCGAATTCTGGTTTGGCTGCTGGAGAATAATGCCTTTGATTTTGGATTTGGCTTTGAGTTGCCTGCGCAAGGACAGGGGCTGAATGGCGCGCTTCACCTCATCCCACAGGCCATGATCGGGCAATTCAAAGTTTTTGCGGCTCATAGCTTTAAGCGCGCCGCGACGGGTTTAGGCAAAAGAACCACCATGGTGCCTGCACTCTTCATATGTCCAGCGTTGAAGCTGGCTTCGTCTCCCCATCCCCAATAGACATCACCCCGCACATGACCCTTGATGGCAGTGCCGGTGTCTTGAGCGATCATAAGATGTTGAAAGTGTTTCGAGCCTGCTTCTGGTGGTGTGGTGGTGTCGATCCACATGGGTGTGCCGAACATCCAGATCGAACGGTCAACGGCCAGGCTGCGCAAGGGCGTGAGGTTCACTTGCTGCGCGCCCAAGGCGCCGAGATCAGCCGTTGGCACTTCAATTTGGCGAAAGAAAATATAGGACTTATTATTCCACATGAGCTCGCGCGCCTCTGCTGGATGGGTTTTCATCCAGCCACGCAAAAATTCCATGGACATGGTTTCTTTGGTGCCAATATTTTTTTCCAAAAGCACATGACCGATGCCTGTATAGGGCTGACCAGTTTTGGCGGCATAGGCGAGGCGGATAATTTTGCCATCCGGCAGCTTCACGCGGCCTGAACCTTGTATATGAATGAAGAACGCATCGACCCAGCTTTTTAGCCAGACGATTTCAAGACCGCGATTTGACAGTGCCCCTTGTTCAATATCTTTGCGGGTGAAATAGGGTTCAGCGGCTCCGTTAATAAGCCTGCCATAAGCAAGGCCCGTTTTGGTCTGATCGGCTTTGCTGAGGGCAATAAGGTCTTGAGGTTTATTATAGACTGGCACTTGGTATTGGGCTGTCTTGGTGAGACTGCCTTCGGCTTCTGGCTCATAATAACCGGTGAAGAGCCCTTGTGGGCGATCCGGATCATAAATTTTAAAGGCTGCGAAGTTGGTTTCGAAAAATGCTTTGGCAGATTGGGTTTTTAGGGCGGCTTCGCAAAGGGTTTTCCAATCTTGTAACTCACCACCAAATTTGGCGAGACGTTTGAAACCATGTGCTGTGGTCAGAATCTCTTGGCAGGAGCGCTGAAAGGTTTCTAGCGCTTTCTTGTGATCATCATGCTGCCAGCCGGGCAGAGAGACTATTGAAATAGGTTCAAACATTTTTGGTTCCGCTTGAAGTTGGCCAGCGCTGATAAAAATAAAAATTGAACACAGATAATGCCTCATTCAACTACATCGCTGGTGGCGACCAATTTCCAATTGGGATCGCGCGAGGAAACATCACGTTCAAAGGTCCAGGTTTCAATTGTTTCAACAACAGCCTTTTCATCACCAGCGATGGTCTTGCCCGATTTATCCAATGTTGCATTGATCAGTTCACTATTGAACTCCACTTGAATGGCGGCGCGTTTTTCATTCATCGCGGCGTTGAGTATTTTCGTGGCTTTAAAACCGACAAACTTAAACACCTTGGTTTCCCCGTTGGCGTTGTGGAGATCAATGGCCGATACAAAAGTTTCGTAGACAGGGGGGCTCAGTAATGATTTCAAAGCAGGCTTATCGCCTTTGGCAAAATCAGACAGAATCATTTCATAGGCAGATTTTGCGCCGTCTAAGAATTCAGCCACGTTGAAATCTTTCTGAGCACTGGCAATTGATTCCAGACCTTTGGCGAGCGGAGAATTTTCTTCGGCATAGTCTTTCCAGATCGGTTCAGATTTTGGTGGATTTGGTTTGAGATCGATGACATTTGAGTTTGGGTCCACTCTGGCAATTGGCATAGTTGGCGGGCGCTCAAAGCCAGTGCGCTGGCCGAGCACGGATTTCAATTTCCAAAACACCAAGACTGCCGCAACAATCAAGACCAGATTTGTGGGATCAAAATTCAAACTTATCATCCTTCTCTAACGCTATGCCTCTCAATATAGGCATAAAACCGAATGATCCCAAGGGTTGACTAAGAGTTGACTGCCATGCAGATCACTTGCGGCTCACTGGTCTTCATGTTAGCTGGAAATCTGAAGTTCCGTTTTGGCGGAAACACATATCAGACGAGGCAAAAATGGCAAAGACAATCAAACCAGCTCCAAAAGCACCTGCGCGCAAAGCTGCTGCAAAACCTGCAAACGGGACGGCCCGCAAGCCAGTCCCTGTCGCAAATGTTCAGCCTGCGGTGGTTAGTGTGGCGCAAGCTCCTACCTCGCGCTTAACAGCCCCAGCCCCACAACCTGGTCAACAACCTTCGCTTAAAATTCTCGGACAATATTTAAAGGATTTTAGTTTTGAAAATCCAAATGCGCCTTTATCCTTGGCACCACAGCAAAAACAACCTGATATCAATATTTCCGTGAATGTGAATGCGCGCAATCTCGGCCCATCTGATTTTGAAGTTGAGTTGCATCTGGATGCCAAAGCCACCTCTGACGGCAAGGTTATTTTTGCAGCAGATTTGCTTTATGCAGGTATGTTCCGCTTGGAAAATTTTCCAGAAAATCTATTGCACCCCGCCGTTCTGATTGAATGCCCGCGCATGTTGTTTCCGTTTGCAAGGCAGATTTTGGCTGATGCCACACGCAATGGTGGGTTCCCACCTTTGATGTTGGATCCAATTGATTTTGCTGGCATGTATCAAAAGCGTATGCAACAACAAGCTGTTGCTCAAGCTTAGTTCCCAAGCCTAATTCCAAAGACACTCAGCGCCAAGCCCAGCGATAAGGGCTTGGTGATCTTGTTGCTCTTGATCCGTCAATCGTTCCGGCAAGGTTGAGGGGCGTTCACGCAGATTTTGGTGCACCGTTTCTATTTCGATTTTGCGGATTTTGGTTTGGGCTTGCAAAATAAGAGCTGTTTGCCTGCCGCCAATCAGCTCTAAATAAACCTCCGCCAAAAGCTCAGCATCGAGCAGCGCACCATGTTTGGTACGTTTTGAATTATCAATGCCATAGCGTCTGCACAGCGCATCCAGACTATTTGGCCCCATCGGGTGCGATCGCCTGGCCATTTGTAATGTATCGATCACTTGCGACGGCGGGATGGCGGCACGGCCAATCGACCCCAACTCGACATTGATGAAGCCCATATCGAAGCTTGCATTATGGATGATCAAAGGTGCATCTCCGATAAACGCAAGAAATTCCGCAGCGATGGATTTGAAAAGGGGTTTGTCTTTAAGGAATGCTTCGCTCAGGCCATGAACGGCTTCGGCTTCCTTGGGCATGTCGCGTTCGGGATTGAGATAGACATGATAGGTTTTGCCGGATGGGATGTGGTTGATCAATTCAACCGCACCAATTTCGACGAGGCGATCTCCCGTGATTGGAGAAAGGCCGGTGGTTTCGGTATCGAGGATGATTTCACGCATGGGATGTGGCCTATTCGCGGATATGGGCAATGAGGGATGTGGTGGTTGCAGCTAATTCTTCAAGCGTACCATTATTTTCGATCACATAATCAGCCCAAGCCCGCTTTTCATCATCGGGCATTTGTTTTGAGGTAATGAGTTCAAATTTTTCTGGGGTCATCCCGGGGCGCGCTAGAGCTCTGGCTTTTTGAATGGCGGGCATGGAGGAGACGACGATTAAGAGATCCATATCACGGGCACGGCCTGCTTCGAGGATAAGCGGCGAATCGATGACGGCTAGACCCTCTGAATGGGCTGCGCGAAATTTCAATTCCGCCTCAAGGACGATAGGATGAATGATAGCGGTGATTGATTTTAGCAGCTCAGGGTTTTGCGCTACTAATTTGCTGAGGATCTTGCGGTCCACAATTTTTCCAGTAATGGCTTCAGGACAGAGTTTAGTTAAAGCCTGTGCGGCAGTTCCATTCTCATAGATTTGATGAACAGTGGCATCGGCATCAAAAACCGGAATGTTGAGGGTGCGGAGGATTTTTGCAACCTCGGATTTGCCGGTGGCGATGGAGCCTGTGAGACCAATAATCATGGTTTGAAATCCGGATCAATATCATGGGCAATGAGGTCATAGAGCTCAGGAGTGACTTCTGGCTTCACACCAAACCACAGTTCAAATCCGCGCACGGCTTGATGGAGCAACATGCCGAGGCCTGGAACTGTGCGGTGGCCACGGGCTTCGGCCTGCCTGAGAAACGGGGTTATAAGCGGAACATAGACGATATCTGCGACAATTGCTGCTGTCGGCAATGAACTCAAATCAATCTCAAGCGGAGCTTGACCGGCCATGCCTTGCGACGTGGTGTTAATCAGAACATCACATAAATTGAGGTGCAAATTGACAATATCTGCGGGGATAATTTTTGGACCAAAGGTTCTCTGTAAATCTTGGGCACGGCTAAACGTTCGATTCACTACCGTAATAGATTTCACCTTGGCGCGGAGCAAGCATTCGATGATGGCTTTAGCAGAGCCCCCTGCTCCTAATAGTGTAATGTTTTTGCCAGCAGGATCAAAATCTGGAACATGGGCCAGAAGATTTTGTAGAAAGCCCTCGCCATCGGTTGAGGTGGCGTAGGTTTCAGAGTTTCTGACATAAACCGTATTTAAGGCCCCAATGGCTTTAACACTCTCGTCACAATGGTCGACCGCAGCTAAAGCGGTTTCTTTGTGAGGCAGAGTGACGTTGCAGCCGACAAATCCATTCGCGGCAAGATTTTTGAGAAAGCTTTCGAGATGTTGTGGCTCGACGGCAACGCGCTCGTAACTCCCAGCTATTTTGTGCTTGGCGAGCCAATGATTATGGATAAGGGGTGACCTCGAATGAGCGATGGGCCAGCCGATGACGCAGGATTTTTTCATGTGCCTAAGAACTTTATTTGGCGCAGAAAGGCAAGGCATTGCAAAAGCGGCAAGCCAAGAATAGTAAAATAATCCCCTTCAATTTTGTCAAAGAGCTGTGCTCCGTGTTTTTCAAATTGATAGCAGCCCACCGCGTGGAGAATTTCAGCACCACAGTCTTGCAAATAGGTTTCAAGGAAGCCACCAGAAAAATGGCGCATGGTGAGATGTGCGCTATCGACAGATGAAAAAAGAATTTGATCGGCTTGGCTTATGGCGATGGCGGAATGAAGGGTGTGGGTTTGGCCGCGCAGGGATTGAAGCTGGTGTTTTGCTTCGTCTAAAGTTCTGGCTTTGGTGTAGAGCTGGCCATTACAAGACAAGGTTTGATCGGCACCGATTATAATGTCTGATGTTGAATGGAGAGAAGCAGCTTTAGCTTTCGCCAGCGCAAGAGCAAGATTTTGTGGGCTAAGGTGGTTATTCTCTGTTTTGAACTGCTCTTCATCGATGGTGGGTTTTTGGCATGTAAAGATGAGGCCCACATTTTTGAGCAACTCTTGGCGAATCGTGCTGGTCGAAGCCAGGCTAAGGTGTGGGGCTTGCATGGCTTTGGGATGAATTGTGGATAAGTTTCTGATTTCTGCGGAGATGTTGCGTTGTGAACTGACAAGTTAAGATGTTATTAACATTTACGCCAAGCATAGTAGTGATTTGATTTTAGTGGGGGCAGATGCATTTTGCTTCTGTTTATTTTAACTTATTGTAAATATTGAATTAATATCTAAATGTTGGAAAAGATAAATGTTTATTCACAGTTTTTCCAGTTTAGGCAGCGGGTTTTCAGTTTAAGCCCGCTATTCACGGTCCAACAGAATCTACAATCTATATAAATCTCTTATTTGATTAGGTGTAAGAAGTTTGAAACCATTACTCGATGTTTTGCAAAGTCGTATCCCAGAACGTCGCCCGATATGGGTGATGAGACAGGCTGGACGGTATTTACCTGAGTACCGCGCAGTCCGTGATAAGGCGGGAAGCTTTCTGAAGCTCTGTTATAATCCTGAATTGGCCTGTGAAGTTACTTTGCAGCCTTTGCGCCGGTATGACTTTGATGCTGCGATTTTATTTTCGGATATTCTGGTGGTTCCGCAGGCGATGGGTTTGGCTTTGGATTTTAGGGAAGGTGAGGGCCCGGTTCTACAAACTGTTCATAATAGTTCAGATGTGGACCAGTTGCGCAGTGTGGGTGATTTCGCGGAATTTTCCAGTGTGTGGCAGACGGTAGAGCTGGTGAAGGCTGGCCTTGCCAAGAAAAAAACCTTGATTGGGTTTTGTGGCGCGCCTTGGACCGTGGCAAGCTATATGATTGAAGGTGGCAGTTCAAATCGTAAGCAGGCCTTAGCCGTGGCCTTGGAAAATCCTGCTTGGTATGGACAACTGGTTGAGAAGATAATTGCGGCCTCCGTTTTATATTTATTGGGGCAGATCAAGGCTGGAGCTGAGGTGCTGCAGATTTTTGACAGTTGGGCTGGCGATGTTCCGATGGCAGCACAGAAACGTTTGGTGATTGATCCAATTAAACGAATTGTGAATGCCGTGCGTGAAGTTCATGCCGGATTTCCTATTATCGTATTTGCCCGTGGGGTGAATTCGCAACATTCCGCCGTTGCTGTGGGTACATCGGCTTCTGCTATTGGAATTGAGGAAGATTGCAGCCTTGCTGCGGTTCTTGCGTCTTTGCCTGATAAAATGGCTGTGCAAGGAAACTTGGCCCCATCGGCCTTACTAGGTTCATCTGATGCTTTGAAAGTTGCGGTTGGTGCGGTGCTTCAAGGTGTGCCTAAGGCGCGGCATATTTTTAATCTTGGCCATGGTATCACGCCGCAAGTTGATCCTGCGATGGTGGCAAAGCTGGTTGATTATGTTCGAGCCTATGATGCGGAGCAGCTGTGATGGTTCTGTGGGTTAAAGTGTTGCATATCGTTGCTGTGGTGGCGTGGATGGCCGGGTTATTTTATTTGCCAAGGCTTTATGTCTATCACACGCGGTTGGCTGTTGGGTCAGAGGCAGATCGGCTGTTTAAAGTGATGGAACGGCGCTTGCTGAAGGCGATTATGCGGCCAGCCTGCGTTGTCGCTTTGCTTGCTGGCGGCTATTTGGTGTCAGCTTCTGGTTTTACCTGGAGTGACACCTGGCTTCAGGTTAAGTTGGGTGGTGTTTTGGGCTTGGTAGTTTTCCATGGGTTTCTTGAAAACTATTGTGGGAAATTTGCGCGAGGATGGCGTGGCCGGAGCGAGCGCTATTTCAGGATTTTAAATGAAGCACCGACAGCTCTGCTAATTTTGATTGTCATTTGTGTTGTGGTGAAACCCTTTACCTAAAACTGCTTTCATTTCTGTGTGAGGCCTGCTATGAGCTATTTCGCAAGCTCGAAAACCGGGCTTTCGCTTATTGGCCTCGCGTCCTGCCCGGCCTCAATTCAAAAAGATTATACACATGACCGATCTTGCCGATCTCAAAGAGATCAAGCTTTCTGAACTTAAACGCAAATCTCCTGCTGAGCTGTTGAGCTTGGCGGAGGAGTTGGAAGTCGAAACCGCTAGCGCTTTGCGCAAGCAGGAATTGATGTTTGCTATTCTAAAAAATCTTGCAGCGCGCAATGTTGAAATTATTGGTGAAGGTGTGATCGAAGTCATGCAGGATGGCTTTGGCTTTCTGCGCTCGGCCGATGCGAATTATCTCGCTGGCCCCAATGATATTTACATCAGCACCAATCAAATTCGAAAATATACGCTGCGCACAGGCGACACTGTTGAAGGCCCCGTAAAAGGTCCGAAAGATGGCGAGCGTTATTTCGCTTTGGTGAAGCCAAACACCGTGAATTTCGAAGATCCGGAAAAGGCCAAGCACAAGGTTAACTTCGATAACTTGACGCCGCTTTATCCTGATCAACGCCTTGAAATGGAAATTGCTGATCCGACGCGCAAAGATTATTCAGCTCGGATTATCGACATTGTTGCACCTATCGGCAAAGGCCAGCGTGGTTTGATCGTGGCACCGCCGCGTACTGGTAAAACTGTGCTTCTACAAAATATTGCCCATTCGATTACGACCAATCATCCGGAATGCTATTTGATTGTGTTGCTCATCGATGAGCGCCCTGAAGAAGTGACTGACATGCAGCGCTCGGTAAAAGGCGAAGTGATTAGCTCGACATTTGATGAGCCAGCCACTCGTCACGTTGCGGTGGCTGAGATGGTGATTGAGAAAGCCAAACGCTTGGTTGAGCATGGCCGTGATGTGGTGATCCTGCTCGACTCGATTACGCGTCTGGGCCGGGCCTATAATACCGTGGTGCCGTCTTCAGGTAAGGTTCTTACCGGCGGTGTGGATGCCAATGCTTTGCAACGCCCGAAGCGTTTCTTTGGTGCGGCCCGTAATATTGAACATGGGGGATCGCTCACCATTATTGCGACCGCTTTGATTGATACAGGCAGCCGCATGGATGAAGTGATTTTCGAAGAGTTCAAAGGTACGGGCAACTCGGAAATTATCTTGGATCGCAAAGTGGCTGATAAGCGGGTGTTCCCATCGATTGATATCCTGCGCTCAGGCACACGTAAGGAAGAATTATTGGTCAAGGCCGATGTTCTGAAGAAAACCTATGTGCTCCGCCGGATTCTCAACCCGATGGGCACGGTTGATGCCATCGAGTTCCTGGTCGATAAAATGCGCCAGACCAAGGGCAATAGCGACTTCTTTGATTCCATGAATGCCTAAACCTCGGGAGGGCCGGAATAGTATCGATTCGAATCCGAAATGATTGAGAATTCGACCATTTACGCACTCTCTAGCGGACAAGGTAGGGCTGGTATTGCTGTTATTCGGGTTTCGGGTCCGAAGGCAGGCGAAGTGCTTTCGGCCTTAGCTGGAGAGCGCCCCAAGCCGCGGTTTGCATCTTTGCGCCATTTGAAATCTGCTGATGGATTAATCGATCAAGCCTTGGTGCTGTGGTTTCCCGGCCCCGAGACGGTGACGGGTGAGGACATGGCGGAGTTTCATGTTCATGGCAGCCCTGCCGTAATAGCGAAGCTGTTTACTGAATTTGCAAAAATTGAAAATGTAGTTCCGGCGGAAGCCGGGGCTTTCACACGGCGGGCCTTTGAAAATGGTCGGCTTGATTTGGTGGAGGTCGAGGGGCTTGCTGATTTGCTTGGCTCGCAAACTGAATCGCAACGGCGTTTAGCGATGCGCCAGTTTTTGGGTGAGTCCAGCGCCGTATATGAGACTTGGCGTGTGCAGCTCACAGCTGCTTTGGCTATGCTGGAAGCGGCGATTGATTTTGTTGATGAAGACGATGTGGTTCAGGATGCATGGGATCAGGTTCGCCCAAATATTGTAAATCTCCGGGCTGAACTTCTGCGCGCAGTTGAGCTTTCAGCCAAAGCGGGTTCCGTGCGGGACGGTTTGAAATTGGTGATCGCTGGTCCGCCCAATGCTGGAAAATCATCTTTGATGAATTGGTTGGTAGGGCATGATGCTGCGATCGTGTCACCGATTGCTGGCACGACACGGGATGTGGTGGAGCGTGTGATTGATTTTCACGGCGCAGCCTTGGTGGTGAGTGATACGGCGGGCCTACGCGAGGCGACTGCAGATTCAATTGAGGCCGTTGGCATTAACCGCGCCAAGGTGGAAGTACGTGATGCGGACATACTCGTGTGGGTGACGGCACCTGATGTGGTTGTCGAGGTAGGGCCTGAGCGAATTCCGGATGTGCAGGTTTGGAATAAATCCGACCTGGATTCGAGTCGGATACGAAACGATGAGTCTATCGCCGTTTCTGTGAAGATGGGCCAAGGTTTGAATCAGTTAACCGAGATTTTGAAGAAACAGATTCAAGCGCGAGTTGGCGTGGCAAATCATGCTATTGTGGTACGGGATCGGCATGTTGCTGTAGTTCAACAAACGATTCGGTTGCTCAATGATTCACTTGAAAATGAGAAGCAGCCCTTGGAATTGATTGCAGAAGATTTGCGCAAAGCGACGCGCGCAATTGCGTCGATTACCGGCCGGATTGATGTTGAGGATTTGCTTGGAAAGATTTTCTCGGAATTCTGTATCGGCAAGTAATGTTTCACGTGAAACGAATCTTGCTTTGACCTTCGTCCGTGGGCGGATTAAATGTGCCGATCTCTTAATGAAAGATTAAAATTGTGTTTGATGTAATCGTTGTGGGTGGTGGACATGCGGGCTGCGAGGCGGCGGCGGCTTCGGCTCGGGTTGGTGCTCGCACAGCCTTGCTGACCCACAAACACTCTACCATCGGTGAGATGTCATGCAATCCAGCGATTGGCGGATTGGGCAAAGGGCATTTGGTGCGTGAGATTGATGCGCTTGATGGATTGATGGGTCGCGTCGCTGATGAAGCTGGGATTCAGTTTCGGCTCCTCAACAGATCTAAAGGTCCGGCTGTTCGTGGGCCCCGTGCGCAGGCTGACCGCAAAATCTATCGCAATGCGATGCAACGGGTTTTATCCGAGCAGCCGAATTTGGACATTGTTGAAGGGGCGGCCTTCTCGCTCATCATTGAGAACGACCAAGTGTGTGGCGTGCGGACCGAGGATGGCCGTGAGCTTCGTTCAGCCTCAGTGGTTTTGACCACGGGTACATTTTTAAACGGATTGATTCACATTGGCGAAAAGCAAATCTCGGCCGGTCGGGTGGGAGAACCTCCGGCCCGTGGGCTGTCTGAACAGATGGCTCAGGCTGGCCTTGTGCTTGGCCGTCTGAAGACCGGCACACCAGCGCGCTTGGATGGCAAGACGATTAATTGGAAGATATTGGAAGAGCAGAAAGGTGATGAACCGCCTGTGCCTTTCTCGTTTCTGACTGAAAAGATCACTACGCCACAGATTTCCTGTTTTATCACGACAACAACGGCGCAAACGCACAAGATTATTGCCGATAATATTCTGCGCTCGCCGCTTTATTCTGGACAGATCACCGGCACCGGCCCGCGTTATTGCCCTTCAATTGAAGATAAGATTCATCGCTTCAAGGACAAATCCGCTCATCAGGTGTTTTTGGAGCCGGAAGGGCTAGATGATGATACAGTTTATCCCAATGGGATTTCGACATCCCTGCCCGAGGACGTGCAAGAAGCCTTTATTCACTCCATGCCAGGCCTTGAAGCTGTTCGTATTATTCGTCCGGGCTATGCCATCGAGTATGATTATGTTGATCCACGCGAGCTATCGCATAGCCTTGAGGTTAAACGCCTGCCTGGGCTCTTTCTGGCTGGGCAGATTAATGGCACTACTGGATATGAAGAAGCGGCCGCTCAGGGCCTGGTAGCTGGCCTTAATGCGGCGCGGAAGGCTTCAGGTTCGCTTGCAGTAAGTTTTGACCGGGCCGAAGGATATCTAGGGGTGATGATTGATGATCTGGTCATGCGCGGTGTGGCTGAGCCCTACCGCATGTTTACCTCACGCGCCGAGTATCGCTTGGCCCTACGGGCTGATAATGCCGATCAACGCTTAACGCCCCAGGGCGTTAAGCTTGGTGTGGTGAATGTTTCACGTGAATCCAAGTTTAAAGCCAAGCTGGCTGTTTTGGAAGATGCGCGCAAATTGGCACAAACACATACGCTGACATCTGCGGCGGCGGCTAAACTCGGCTTGCGAGTTAATCAGGATGGTAAATCACGCAATGCCCTTGATCTAATTGCCATGCCAGATGTGGGTCTTGCCCGCGTTGTGGAGCTTTGGCCAGAGATTGGTGCCCTGCCCGTTTTCGCCCAGGAAGCACTGGAAGCCGATGCGTTGTATTCGGGCTACATGGAGCGGCAGACTTTTGAAATTGAAACCCTGCGCCGCGAAGAGTCCTATGCCATCCCGACAGACATTGATTACTTCGCCATACCCAGTCTTTCGATGGAACTGCGTCAGAAGTTGGCGCGAGTGAAACCGGAGACTTTGGGCCAGGCGCAGCGCATTGACGGTATGACTCCGGCAGGGCTTGCCTGCCTGCTTGGGTCTATTAAAAAACCTAAATCTATGCGCGTCGCCTAACGGCATGGAGACACCGCCGCTAGACTATTTTGTCCGCTTTAATGTTTCACGTGAATCCTTGGCGCGTCTTGAGATCTACGTGAAGCTTCTGCTTGAGTGGCAAAAACATATCAACCTGATTGCGCCCTCGACGATTGGGGATGTGTGGCAAAGGCATGTGATTGACAGTTTGCAGCTGCTGCCTTTGTTGCCACGGGGTGTTACGGCCATTGCTGATCTTGGTTCTGGAGCCGGATTGCCCGCTCTCATTTTGGCTGCCACTCAGCCAGCTACGGTTCATATGTATGAAGCTAATTCTAAAAAGGCAGCATTTTTGAGTGAGGCTTTGCGGCAGATGAAATGTGGGGGTGTGGTGCATCGTGAAAGATTGGAACGTCGTCAAGTGCCTCCCAAAATGCCACAGGTGCAGGTGGTGACTGCGCGGGCCTTTGCGCCCTTGCCCTTGCTGCTCAACTTGGCCTCACCCTTTCTGCAGGCCGGGGCACTGGGTCTTTTCCACAAGGGTCAAGATATTGATACGGAACTCGCCGAAGCTGCTAAAGACTGGAAGATCACAACTGAGTCCCACCCCAGCGTGACTGATCCGTTAGCGGTCATTTTGGCAGTAAAGGAAATTACTCATGTCTAATGATGTCGTATCGGCACCCCGCATTCTCGCTGTGGCAAACCAAAAAGGCGGCGTGGGCAAGACCACCACGGCGATCAATCTGGGAACGGCGCTTGCCGCTGTGGGCGAAACCGTTTTGGTGATTGATCTTGATCCGCAAGGCAATGCCAGCACCGGGCTTGGTATTACCCGCAAGGCCCAGCAAAAATCATCCTATCATGTGTTGATCGGTGAGGCTGAGCTTAGTGGAGTGATTGTCGAATCAGCCATACCAAGGCTTGATTGCGCGCCTGCCACTATCGATCTGCTTGGCGCAGAAATTGAACTTGCCAACCTCGAACGCAAGACGCACCGTTTAGCTGATGCCATTGCGCGCATGCTGCCGCAAAAGTCGTACTCCTATATTCTGATTGATTGTCCGCCTTCGCTCAACTTGCTCACGATCAATTCTTTGACGGCAGCTGACGCAATCTTGGTACCGCTGCAATGCGAGTTTTTTGCGCTTGAAGGATTGAGCCAACTCCTTAAAACTGTGGAACGCGTACGCGTAACACTCAATCCCCGCCTTACAATTCAGGGCGTGGTGCTCACTATGTTTGACAAACGCAATAGTCTCTCAGAACAGGTGGCGGCTGATGTTCGCGACGTTCTGGGTGAAAAAGTCTATCATACAGTCATACCGCGCAATGTTCGCATTTCCGAAGCACCCTCTTACGGAAAACCTGTATTACTTTACGATCATACTTGTGTTGGCTCGCAGGCCTACATTAAACTGGCCTCGGAAGTTATTCGGCGTGAGCGCGAGCTAAAGGCAGCATAATCGATTCGGAAGCGGAACATTTCGAGTCCAAGATACAATAGGAACTAAATCATGAATCAGGTACAAAAACGTAGGCTTGGTCGCGGGCTTGCAGCACTCATCGGTGATGACACCTCAGAAGAAGCAGTGGTGCAAGATATTCGCAGCCTGCGCCATGTGCCTGTTGAACTGCTGCATCCCAATCCCAATAATCCGCGCAAACATTTTGCAGAGGAAGATTTGGAGAGCCTAGCCAAATCATTGCGCGATAAAGGGCTGTTGCAACCACTGGTCGTTCGCCCACGCGCAGACGGCAGTTTTGAAATCGTCGCTGGTGAGCGGCGTTGGCGGGCCAGTCAGCGGGCGGGCATTCATGATGTGCCGGTTTTGATTCGCGAGCTCGATGATAAAGAGACTCTTGAAATTGCATTGATTGAAAATATTCAACGCAGCGACTTGAATGCTCTGGAAGAGGCCAGGGCCTATCGTCAGCTGCTTGAACAATATGGTTATACCCAACAACAATTGGCGGATGCGATTGGCAAGAGCCGTAGCCATATCGCCAATACGATGCGATTGATGAGCCTGCCGGAAGCCATTCAAAGGCAAATTGAAGATGGCAGTTTAACGGCTGGCCATGCACGCTCGCTTATTGCAACCGAATCACCCACAGATTTGGCCGATAAGATTATTGCTCTCAATCTCACAGTGCGTCAGGCCGAAGATTTGGCGCGCGGCCAACCGCCGAAAGCTGGTAAGCCCGCGAAAAATGAAAAAGATGCTGATACGCGCGCACTTGAAAAAAATCTCAGTGAAGCTTTGGGATTAGGCGTTGCAATTAAACACGCGGGTGCTGCAGGCGGGTCAGTCAACATTCAATATAAGAATCTTGATCAACTTGATGAAATTGTCAGGCGTCTGACGCGCGCTGCAAATTAGACTATTTATACGCGGGCTGATCGGGCCAATGATAGAAGCGCTCGACCCGTAATAGCCTCCCATAAATCCGCTTGTTTGCGGCTTTGCAAAATTGCCGTGGCAATGCTCTGCTGCATGACAATCAGCGTTTCCAAATCAAACTTTCGCAATTGCGATTTGAACGCCGTATGGCGCTTGAAAAAAATCGTCGGTTTGGAATTACGCACCACCATATCGATGGTCGCGCCACGTTCCATCTCGATATGCAAAGCTTGAAGACGGGTGAGGTGCAATAGCAGCACTGGCAAAACGCCGCGCGCTCCGGCTGAATCACTATCGAGACTTCCAGCCATGCGGTCAGCAGCACTAAGATCTCCGGCCAAAACAGCATCGATCAATTCGTCCGTACCAAATGCTGCCGTATCCCCACAAATTGCCTCGACATCGGCCTCAGACACGTGAGCCTGTCCTAAGCAATAGAGCGCCAGTTTGGCTGCCTCTTGATCGACGGCGGCACGGTCACTTCCCACCGTGGCAAAAAATAATTGCTCAGCCTCACCAGCCCAAGACAATTGGTCTGCCGCTAGGAGTTTTCGTATGCGCGCGGCTTGCGCTGCTTCATCTTCGGCATAGATAACGAGACTGCCAAATAGTTCTGCCGTCTCACAAGCCACTCTTAGTTTGGATGCCTTGCTCAAATTTTCTGAGGTTAGAATAAGAAAATTCGCTACCGAGCTACTGGTAATAATTGGATTTAAAAACTTCAATGTAGATTCATCAGCACCATCAATCAGCAGTGCACGACGATCTCCGAGCAATGATAAAGCAAAAAATTCATCAAGAAGCTTGCTCGGATCTTCTTTGAGTGATGAGATTTCAAGGCGCAAAAGACCTGAGACATTTTGATCATTGCCCATCACCGCGCGAGCTGCTTGGCGGGCCAATGCGGCAATTGTCGCTGGATCGCTACCATGTAAGAGCAGGCCATTCATGCCCGCAATTTTTCGTTTCAGAAACCCGTCAAAATCTTCAGTGCGAAGAATAGCCACGGGTTAGACTTCAGCCCTGTTTTGCCGAAAAGGCTGCCGCCAAGCGCAGGCGCAAATCCTGGCCCACTTCCTTGGCAGCCCGGTCACGCGCATTATTTGCCGCCTGCAGGTCAGCAACGGGTTCGCGGATCGTATCATAAGATACATTAGAGAAACTTGTGCCTTGCTTGAGTGTCGACCCACTGGTCAAATCTACCAATTGGAAGGCGACTGACAGGTTATATTTCAGCCGTTTCACATTGGTGCCAGCCAGAGATGAAATCGACGCGGTGTTTTCGGTTGGCGTGAGGCGCAACTCATAACGCGACGTGCCATCAGAATTAATCCCAGACAAAACATCATTGCGGACCAATTGCCCAGCACGGGTCCTTTGCTCGGCAACAGCCATGCCAGAAAGCTCGGCAACGACACTACTGCCCGCTGCATTTGTGCTATAAAGTGGGCGATAAGATCCGCAACCCGTCAAGAGTAAAACTATCGCAAGTATACTATATCGCAAGTAAACCATCATGCATCCACACAAACGATGTTGACGATACGGTCAGGAACAACAATCACTTTCTTCACAAGTTTGCCCTCCAGAGCGCGTTTGATATTGTCCAACTCAAGAACCTTGGCCTCTAACATTACACGATCCGCATTCTTTGGCACACTAATTTCATCGCGGCGTTTTCCATTGACCTGAACTGCCAATGTGACCTCGTCGACAGCAATCAATTCAGCAGTGATTTCGGGCCAAATCGTGTTCACCACGGCATCCTTATGGCCGAGCAACGCCCAGCATTCTTCTGCCAGATGCGGCATCATGGGCGCCATGAGCAGCACTAGGAAATTACCGGCCTCACGCAAAGCACCACTTAAATCAGGTGATTTGTTTGCCGTTTGAAGGGCAGGGCCAATAGTATTGGTCAATTCATAAATACGTGAAATCGCTCGGTTGAAGCGAAGCCCAATGAGGTCATCGGTTATTGCGGCAACTGTGCGGTGTGACTTGCGGCGTAATGCCAAGCCGTCAATGCCCATCGTGGCTTCAGCTTTTGGAAGTTCAGCAATTTCATTGACGATGCGCCAAATGCGTTGGGTGAAACGCCAAGAGCCTTCAGCACCAGCTTCTGTCCATTCAATATCGCGCTCTGGTGGTGTGTCCGACAGCATGAACCAACGCGCCGTGTCAGCACCATAGGAGGCAATAATGGTATCCGGGTCCACCACATTACGTTTGGACTTTGACATTTTTTCAACGCCACCAATAATCAGGGGCTCACCTGTATCGGCGTGAATCCAACTGCCATCCTTGTGGATAGCGTCCGATGGCAAAACCCATTCGCCATCTTGCTTTTTGAACGTCTCATGGATCACCATGCCTTGCGTGAACAAGCTGGCAAAAGGTTCATCAGCGTTGAGATGTCCGGTCTTGTGCATGGCACGGGCATAAAAGCGCGAATAGAGCAGATGTAAAATCGCGTGCTCAACGCCACCGATATATTGATCAACCGGCAGCCAATATTTCGCAGCCTCGGCATCAACAGGTTCAGCATCGCGGGGTGAAGTGAAGCGGGCGAAATACCAGGACGAGTCAATGAAGGTGTCAAACGTATCAGTCTCACGCTGCGCAGGTGCATTGCAAGTTGGGCAGTTCACATGTTTCCAGGTGGGGTGATGGGCCAAGGGATTGCCGGGCTTATCAAACTTCACATCTTCTGGCAGCTCAACTGGCAATTCAGATTTTGGTACCGGAACAATGCCACAGGTTTGACAATGGATAACCGGAATGGGACAACCCCAATAGCGTTGACGTGAAACACCCCAATCCCGAAGGCGGAAATTCACTGTGCGCTTACCAATGCCTGCGGCTTCAAAACGTGAGGCTACTTCAGCCTTGGCTTCAGTCACCGTCATGCCATTCAAAA
>JANYGE010000311.1 GCA_025362535.1 Hyphomicrobiales bacterium | reverse complement strand
ACCGCCTCTTCGAAAAACTGCTCGATACTTTGTCGGAAACTACTGGTGGCGAAGCGATCATGGAACAGGTCCTGGCCTCGGAACAGGGCCGGATCTATGTGATGCTGGCTGAAGCCTCCGGCAAATTGCCAACGCAGAATTGATGCGAAAACTAGACGTCAGCAGCGAAAGCTGGCCCATCGCTGGAACCTTCACCATCGCCCGCGGCAGCAAAACAGCAGCCGATGTGGTGGTGGTGAAAATTACCGAGAAGGGTGTAACGGGCTGGGGCGAGGCCGTACCTTATCCACGCTATGACGAAACAGTGCCGCAAGTGCTGGCTAGTTTAGAAGCGGCACGCTCATCAATTGAAGCGGGCCACAGGAGCGATCTCAATCTTCCCAAAGCAGCGCAGAATGCTTTGGATTGCGCCTTATGGGACTGGCAGGCAAAAGATTCTGGAATTCCGGTCTGGCAACGAGCCGGTCTTAAAGCGCCAACACCTGTCATCACCGCCTTTACACTCAGCCTCGACACACCAGAGGCGATGGCCGCAGCCGCAAAAGCCGCAAGCCAGCGCCCTTTGTTCAAACTGAAGCTTGGTCGCGATGGTGACATTGAGCGCCTCAAGGCCATTCGAGCGGCTGCGCCTAAAGCCAGATTGATCGTCGATGCCAATGAGGGCTGGACTCCAACCAACATCAGCGAAATGTTACAGGCCTGCAAAACCTACGGCGTTGAATTGGTGGAACAACCGCTGCCCGCCGCCAATGACGAAGCTCTACGGAACCTGCCGCGCGATCTCATCATCTGCGCTGATGAATCCGCCCATGGCCGAAAGTCGCTGCATGTGCTCAAGGGTAAATATGACGCCATCAACATCAAGCTCGATAAAACCGGTGGCCTGACTGAAGCCTTGGCCCTCGCGAAGGAGGCCAACCAACACGGTTTTAAAATCATGGTGGGTTGCATGCTGGCCACATCACTGGCTATGGCCCCAGCATTTCTCTTGGCGCAATTGGCAGATTATGTCGATCTCGATGGCCCCCTGCTCTTGAGCAAAGACCGCAAGCCCGGAATTCACTTCGAGGGCTCGCTTATGTATCCGCCTTCGCCTGATTTGTGGGGTTAAGATTGGCATAGCCAATGGCTAGGCCCAATCCAAACAGACAAAGCATGGCCATGGCCAAATAGGCCTTGCCGCCAAAGGCCGCATAAAGCGGTCCAGAAATCCACGTGGCTGAAGACAGTAACACGCCTCCTGCAAGGGCTGCATAGAGCCCCTGTGCCGTATTGCGCAATGAAGCTGGCACATTCAGCCTGATAAAATGCATCAGAGCGAGGTGCGCGGAGGCAAAGGAAACGGCATGAAGAGCCTGCAAAAAAGGCATCTCCCAAACACGATCTGCAAATGCCATCCCGGTCCACCGCACTAACCCGCCGCCAAGTCCAATGCATAACAGCAGCGGTGGGCCTACTTTCTCAATCACTCGGTTGGAAAACGCAAAAAGCCCAACTTCCGCCAGAACCGCACAAGCCCACAAAATGCCAATCGTCAAAGTGCCAATTCCAAGACTGGTCCAATGCACGGTGCTAAAACTATACATCATACCATGGCTCGCATTGGCCAGACTGGCGGCAAATAAAAACACCGTAAAGCGCGACATAAACAGGAACTTGAAGGCTGCGCCAAATTCAAGCGCTGTCGTATGGTGAGGCTCATCACGCGGAACTGGGTCTTGCGGGAGGAGAAAAGTAGCCAGCACCGAAAAACTCTGCGCTCCCGCAATCAGCCAAGCCGTATCCAAAGCCGAGATTTGCGTGAGCAGCGCACCTGAAACCATACTGCCTGTTAAAAAACTGAGTGAAGCCCACAGCCGGATACGCCCATAATCCAGGCCATGATGCGCACTGGCATCAACACTAAACCCTTCGGTGAGCGGAAACACCGGCGCAAACAAAAACCCAGCCAGCAAAGCTACAATCAGGATCTGGTTAAAATCCTGGGTGAAAGGCAATATGATATAAGCAATCAAGGCTGCAACTGAACAAGACCGGATCACCCGAAGGCGATTGCCGGAAGCATCTGCGGCATAGGCAAAAAGTGGCGCGCCTAACACCCGAACCGCCATCATACCGGCCACCACAGTGGCGATTTCCGCCACACTCAACCCGCGCGCATGTAGCCACAGGGGCAAAAATGGCAATTGCACACCTGATCCCAACATCATCAAGGCATAACAGGTCGAAAATCTGATTCCAAAGAGGCGCGCGGTCATTTAAATCACGGCCTAAACCGAATATTCACCACTTTCTACGATTATCTATGCATGAACACTTGCAGCTGACGCAGGTGAGGTATGTGGAGTTGCGTTATGGCCGAGCAATCGCTGATATTTTCCGAATCTCTTGATGATGTATTGAAAGTCGTTCAGGAAACCCCGCGTGGCCGCTGGTTTATTGAAGCCTATGCGCAGCGCGTTAAAAGCGAAGGCACAGGCAGCATTTTAACCGCCATCGCGAAACTCGAAAATCACATTAGTAGCATAGCCGATTCTGGCGCCAGCGCTGAAATGTTGCAAAAAGCCCGCAGCGCCATTGCTACAGCGCGCCAAGAAATTGCCAATCTCGAACCAAAATCTGTAACTCTTTCAAACGAAGCCCAGCTTTTTGCCAATCTCGCTGAAATGTCACGCAAAGCCTTTGGTGAAAATCAGGGTAGCAAGGGTATAGAGCGTGCTTTGAAATTGGTTGTGGAGCTTGACCATGATTTGAATGGCGGCGAAGCGACGGTTCAAAACTTTGCAGCAGTCAAACCTGCGCAACAATATTTCAGACAAGACGAAACAATTTTTGAGCCTCCGCAAGCCCCTAAATTGGTGATCGAAACGGCACCAGTAGAAAAGCCTGTGGAAACGCCGGAAATACCTAACCGTGGAGCCAAACTGGTGATCCACCGCATGAGCCTGGCTGAGGCCATCGCCCCTGCTGCGACCGAAGCACCGCAGCTTGAAACTCCGGTGGAGGAGCCTGTTGCAATTGTTTCAACCCCTTTGCCCGAAGCCAAAGCTCCAGTCGAAAATTCTCGCATCGTGATTATCCGCCGCAAAGCTGATGAGGCCATGGCCGTGCCTTTGATTGATGTCGACGCCGAGGTTCACGCCGCCTAAAATTGGCCTAGATAATATCGAATAAGAGTGGGTCCCTTCCATAATAGAAAATACCCAGCAATTTCTTTGTCACCAAGCGGAAATTAAAACTCCATTTACCAACTTGGCCGAGTCTAGCGTTCTAGATATTTGTGAGAAGTAACCCTCGTGTCGCAGCGTTTTTTATCTCGTAGAAATTTCATCAAGGCCGCAAGTCTTCTGTCTGTGGCATTAGCCTCAACGGCGCGGGCACAAAATCTTGACAATACAGGATCAATTACTTCAGTTGCGCCCAACTTAGCAGCCCAGGGTAAGCTTGCAACCAAAACCGAGATCGTCCAAGGCCGCGGCGAAGCACCCATGCTCACTTTGGGTTCGATCAATGCGCTTGATAATGCCATTTCAATTTATGATGAAATCGCCGCAGGCGGCGGTTGGCCCAATTTGCCCAAGGGCAAATATGACAAGAAAGCACCAGCATCCAGCGTCATCTTATTGCGCCAACGCTTGGTGCGCGAATCTTATCTGGATTTCGATTCCTTATCTGGCCCTGATGCTGGGCAATTCGATCAGGATTTGCTGCAAGCCATTAAGGCTTTTCAGTTTAATCACGGGGTTGCCCCCTCGGGAAAATTGGATGAGCGCACCCGTGCTGAAATGAATATAACTGCGGCGGCGCGGCTTTCAACCTTGAAGGAAAACTACCCCCGCGTCAGCGAATATTTGAAAGACCTCGGCCCCCGTTATGTGGCGGTGAATATTCCTGCAGCGCAGCTTGAAACCATTGAGCTTGGTCAAGTTTACTCACGTCATAATGTGGTTGTTGGCAAGCCGGAGCGGCCAACGCCAGCTTTGAAAAGCCGCGTGAGCGATATTATTTTCAATCCGGTTTGGAATGCCCCAGCTTCGATTGTGGCCAAGGATATTTTGCCAAAATATCTGGCCAATCCGAATTACCTCAATGAAATGCGCATCCATGTTTTCGATGGTCCTGGCGGCCCAGAGATTGAACCTTCCAGTGTGGATTGGGCGAATACCCCAGCTGATCGATTTCAGTTTCAGCAGGAACCGGGCGAACACAATGCGCTGGCCACGGTGAAGGTGAACTTCCCCAATAAATATATGGTCTATATGCATGACACGCCGCACCGCGAACTTTTCGCCAGCAATAATCGCTTCGAAAGTTCTGGCTGCTGCCGCGTTGATCAAGTGCGCACTTTGATCGATTGGATCATGAACGGCCAGGACGGCTATCAAGACGCGCAATTTGACATGTATACCGCAAGCGCTGAGACCTATCAGACCAAGGTGCAGGGCGAAACCGATGTGCGCTTTATGTATCTGACCGCTTGGGCCACGGAAGATGGCCGGGTGAATTTTAGGCCCGATATATATAAGCTTGATGGTAAGGATTTTGTGTTAGGCCAGCCGGAACCTGCTATAGAGCTCTAATGAAACTCAATGGCTTCCATCACTTAACCGCAGTCACTGCAGACGCTCCGCGCAATCACGCCTTCTATACGCAAAGCCTTGGCCTGCGCATGGTGAA
>JANYGE010000292.1 GCA_025362535.1 Hyphomicrobiales bacterium | reverse complement strand
CTGCCGCGCAGCTTTCGCATTTGTGGTTCGCGAAGCTTCATGACATCCTGGCCGCCCAATGAAATCATGGTTTCAGGTGACACCCGTGCTCGTTTAGTCAGAAGCCGCATGATGGCGCGGGCGGTTACGGATTTTCCAGAGCCTGACTCTCCCACAATTCCGATGGTCTCTCCTTTGCGCAAAGCAAACGAGACATTCTTCACGGCATCTACTGTGCCACCCTCGACTTTGAACGACACAGAGATATTCCGCGCGTCGAGAATGATGTTCTTGTCTGGTTCGGCCATCTTCATCTCAATAAGGATCCACAGCGTCGCGCAGGCCATCGCCCAAGGCATTGAAAGCAAAGACTGCAAGCAGAACAAAACCAACCGGTGACAATATCCAGGGGTAGGAGCCCAGCACTGAGAAGTTGGCGCAATCCTGCAACATGAGGCCCCATGAGATCAGGGGTGGTTTCACCGCAAAGCCCAAGAATCCGAGGAATGATTCCAGCAGGATGATGGCAGGGATCCAGATTGTCACGGCCACAATCACATGGGAAAGCACATTGGGCAGGATATGGCGCAGGATAATGCGCTGGTCGGTGGCGCCAACCGCCTGGGCAGCGCGCACATATTCAATGCGGGCCAACGCCAAAGTCTTGCCTCGCACTTCGCGTGAAAGCTGGGCCCAACTCAATGCTGACATGACAGCGATCACAAATGCGAGGAATACCGAGGTAGGGGCGGTTACCGGAATAAGAGAGGCCAAAGTGAGGTAAAGCGGCAGTTGTGGGAAGGCCAGAACGACTTCCACAAAGCGCTGTGACCAGGCATCAAACTTTCCACCGAGATAGCCAGCTGTAATTCCGAACAGTGTGCCGACGATGGTGGTGACGGTGACAGTGATCAGCGCAATCATCAAGGATATGCGAGAGCCAACTACACCACGCGAAAAAATATCCCGGCCGAATTTGTCAGTCCCCAAAATATGAAATGTGGACTGATCTATCGACCCAAAGAGATGGGTGGTGCTCGGGATCAGGCCTAGAAGATTGTAGCTGTAGCCTTGCGTAAAAAATCCAACGGGATGCGGATGATCAAAATCCGGTCCGTTCAAGGGTTGGAAGGTGATGGGGTCAAGCCCGCCGCCTTCGACGATCTGGTAGGCAACGGGACGCAGGCTGAAGCCTTCATTTGTAATGAATGACAAATGATCGGGCGGGGCAAAGGCCAAAGTTGGTTCCTTTGGATCGAGCGGTGCGACGAAATCGGCAAAGACTGCAACGACCAGCAAGAGCACGACAAGAGAAAGACCGATCATGCCGGTGACCGAGCGACGGAATTTGCGCCAAACGAGCGTGAAGTAATTCTCGCTGCGCAAATTGCGTGACGGCGGAGCGGCATCAAGATAGGTGGCGTCTTCAATCTTCACAAAGGGGGCAAAAAGTGTATCGCTCATGCTTCACCTCCCAAGCGGATACGCGGATCCATCCAGGCGAGCAGCATATCAGACAGAATGCCACCAATAATCAGAGTGCCACCAAGAATGAGCAGGAAGGTTGCAGTGACCAACACATCGCCGATGCTCATCGAGCCTACAATGGCTGGACCAACAGTAGGCAGGCCGAAAATGATGGCGGTTTCGATTTCGCCCTGCATCATGTAGGGCAGGATCACGCCCTGATAGGCAACCAGTGGATGAAGGGCATTGGGCACCGCGTGCTTCAAAACAGTCGCAGAATAAGAAAGGCCCTTGGCGCGCGCGGTTTCCACATATTGGGCGTTCAATGTATCGAGGAGATTGCCGCGCATCACGCGCATGTTGTAGGCAAGGCCCGCAATGGTTGCCACTGCCACAACAGGCCAGATGTGTTTTACCAAATCCCAGAATCTGCCCAATGACCAGGGCTGATAACTCCAATAGGTGGAGTTGAAGCTGCCAAGCTCCTGCACATTGAGTTTGAAAGCCAGAATATAAATTATGATGAGCGCCATCAAAAAGCGTGGAACCGTCATGCCAAGGAACGCGAATACCGAGAGCAGCGAGTCAACCCAGCTGTATTGCCGGGTGGCGGCCAGAATACCAAGACCAATCCCCAGAACAGTTGCAAGAAAATGGCAGGTCAATGCAATTGCAATGGTGATAGGCAAACGCTGCCAGACAATTTCGGAAATCGGGCGATTGTAATAATAGCTGGTGCCAAAATCTCCGACCAGAAAGCCTTTAATCCAGCGGAAATATTGAATGAACAGCGGATCATTCAATCCATTGTCTATGCGGAACCGTTGGGCGGCCGCTTCTGCAATGGCGTTGGTGGCGTGACCCTGCGACCGGAGCTGCATGGCGATATAATCAGCATAGTCACCAGGGGGAGCATGAATGATGACAAAGGTGACGACGCTCATCACGAAGAGTACGGGAATGGCGGCGAGGATGCGATAGGTGAGGTAGCGCAGCATTGGTCAGTCACTCAATTCCATCTTGCAGCACTTTGGCATAGCCTTGCTCGCGGGTGAAGGATTGCCTCTCCCCCGCTTTTGGCGGGGAAGAGGCTTCGTCGTTGGGGAGGTTACTTCACAAGGCCCTCGCCAGGAGCAGAGCCCGGCTTGTTGGGCAACGTGTCTGGGAACAATTCGTTCTTTGACTGCTTGTCCTTGGGCACAAATACGCGTTCACGGATGATGTTGTCTTCAGCCCAGTTGTACATGAAGATTGGGGCACCCGGCGCCACGTTGGCAAAACGCTTGTTGATGATGAGCGCACCCGGATAGACGGTAAGACCCGCCCAATAGACGTTATCCGTGGAGATCTTTTGATATTGCTTCATCAGAGCGATGCGTTCCTTTGGATCTTTTGCGACGATGAACTTGTTGACAATGTCAACCAGCTTTTGCTCGAAATCCATCACATCTACCTTGCCATCAGCGCCGGCCTTATGGAAATAGGTCGTGCTGGGGCCAATTGGGGCCAGATGTTCGGTTTGCTGGACTGCAGTCACCGCTTCAGACTCAAGGCGAATGACATGCCAGTCATATTTGCCCGTGTCGCGTGCGGCGTCATGATCCTTGCCGGACAACAGCTTTGGAATGACGCGCAAGCCGACTTTTTCACCCATGGCCACAACACCTTCGGTGAGTGACTTGTCGGACTGATAATCAGCATTGGCGAGTATCGTGATTTCCACGTTCTTGCCGCCGTTCATGTCCTTGGGGAAGTTGAGGATGCCATCTCCATCCGTATCTTTGAGGCCAGCCGCAGCGAGTTCTGCTTTGGCGGCACCAGCATTGAACGGATAGTAGGTGGTGGAGGCTTTGTCGAAGAAGGCCGAGCCTGGATAGAGACCGCCTGGATAAATTGCAGTGAAGGGTCCCTTCACCAGCGATTCACCCAGACGCTGGCGATCCAGCATCGAGGTTACGGCTTTGCGGAAATCGAGATTGCGGTTCAGATTATGAACGGCAACGCTGCGATCATCCGTTTCGCCCCAGCCATTGGCTGAATAATTGAATTCGAGCGCATAGCCGATGGTCCGTTGGCCGAATTCAAGACGCGCCGGGGCGGCAGGATCAGCCGATTTTTTGAGTGATTCAACGAAGTTTTCGGCTTGCTCAAGGTTGGAGAAATCACCCGTGCCAGCGATGGTCTGAACGTCGCGGTCAGCCCAGGTGGACAGGCGATAATGCAACTCGTTGAGGTAGGGGAGTTGATTGCCTTTTTCGTCGACCTTCCAATAATAGGGGTTGCGGCGGAGCACGACGATATTGTCGGGCTTGTAGTCAACCACGGCCCAAGCGCCCATGGTGGGCATGGCCATATAGGTTGCCGGGAAGGCGTTCTTGTATTGATCGTAGGTGTTCTTCGAATTTGAAGGATGTTGTGGGGCCAAAATATGGGCCGGGCCGGGGCAGAATGTGCCGTAAGCCATCGCATAGAGAACTTGGGTTGGGAAGGCCGCCTTGAAGGTCCACTTGATGGTGTTGGCATCAACTTTTTCAAGCGTCGTGCCTTCGCCGAACGTGCCGGGGTTGGCACCATTCAGGGGATGAACATTGGTATCCTGGACGTTCTTTTCCCAGTAATACATGGCATCATCAGCAGAGAAGGGCTCACCATCCGACCATTTTGCCCCTTCAATAAGGTGCATTGTCAGTTGGTGACCATCAGCTGACCATTCCCAGCTCTTGGCGAGGTTTGGCAAAGGCTGCAATTCTGCGGCTTTGACTTGGAACAAGGGGCCGGTGCGCGTCAGACATTCGGAAAGTCCAATGTCAATGCCGCCCCAGCCTTGGCTCTGGCCTGCAGTATAGTTCCAGCCTTCGGGACGTCCGCCGATTACATGGCGCATCACGTCACCATAGACACCGATGCCGTCTTTCATGTTGCCGGTCTTGTAGACCATGGGCTCTTTCGGCAGGCGATCTTTCAAAGGCGGCAATTTGCCTGCCTTTTCAAGAGCGGCTACGAAATCTGGCTCGTGATATTCGGCCAGTGCCTTGTATTCCAGAATATCGCCGACACCGACGAATTTTACCTGGCCTTGCGCATCAAACTTTGGCGCGTCAGGCAGCGGGGCGGGTTTCGCGCCATCAGCAAGAACTGCAGTGGCCGAGACCCCGAGCGCCAGCATACCGGCAAACAGGCCTGTTAGAGTCTTCATCTTGGATCCTCCCAAATATTTTGACGTGAGAAGTTCAAGCTTCTCATCGGGTTACAAGATGTACCATCTTGCATCTTGCAACAATCCTATTTCCCAAATAAGAATTCCGGGATTTAAAGATCGTCCCAAACGCTTATGCCCCGAAAAAGCAACACCATGGTCGACGGAAATATCAGCGAGCGGCGCTTCTATCGGCGCTCAAAGGCGTTTGGCCGCTTTGGTATGCGTATATTCGCACCCAAGATAATGGAGCATCCCCATTGGCATGGCCATATCGAAGCAAACTTCGTGCGCAATGGCCGCTTGAACTACATCATGGACGGCAAGCCGATTGTTATCGAGCCCGACAGGTTGGTGATATTCTGGGCCAATGTTCCCCATCAGCTTATTGAAATTGAGCCCGTGGGTTCGGCAGAACCCGAGTTGTGCAACATCTATTTGCCGCTTGATGTGTTTCTGGTGATGCCGCATCTGGCGGAACTTCAAATTGCGTTGCTGAATGGTGGCATGGTGTGTTGCCCCACCTTACTGTGTACCTATAAGCATCTCCTTGATTGGTATGATGACTATCGTTCAGGGGACGCTGAGCGGTTGGATATTCTAAAAATGGAATTGAACTCCCTGTTTCGCCGCGTCACTGTTCTGGGAATGAATTTTCTGCGGCCGCCCGGCCTGCACAAGGCCTTGACCAGCACGCTTTCATCCCAGCACATCAAACACGTGGTGGCGATGATCAGGCACGTGCTCGACAATCTGGCCCAACCCTTGCGCAACGAGGACGTGACAGCGGTCACTGGTCTTCATACCAATTATGCACTCAATATCTTCACCAAGGCGATGAATATTCCATTGAAACAATTTGTGTTGCGCATGCGCCTCTTGCGCGCCCGAGGCATGTTGCTGGAAAGCGATATGGCGATAACCAGTGTGGCTGTCGAAAGCGGCTTCGGCTCAACGAGCCAATTCTATGCCCAGTTTTCTGCGGCCTATGGAACCTCGCCCAATCA
This sequence comes from Hyphomicrobiales bacterium, assembly GCA_025362535.1. GTDB lineage: Bacteria > Pseudomonadota > Alphaproteobacteria > Rhizobiales > Aestuariivirgaceae > Aestuariivirga. The sequence goes on along the minus strand of JANYGE010000292.1, from coordinate 2,519 downwards.
ACTCCGCCAGAAATATCTGGACTTGCTTAGCGTTTGACTGGACTTTCTGAGACCTTCCAAACCGCAAGATCTTGCGGACCCACAGTGGTCTTGCCAAGAATCGGTTTAACGCCTTTGGGCAAAGTCCAAGGTTTCGGCCCATAATTGAACGCAAAAACAAAATTGTCTCTCCGGCGAAGACGGACATTGGGAGGCAATGTCATGTTCTTGAGCCCTGCGGCTTTGGTTGCGAACGCCATAATATTCTTCAACAAGATCTCATCAGGCCATCCAGCCAAATAGTGATGATGAGATTTTGAAATGAAAGCCGGAGATCCGTCAGAAAAACGGGCGAGGACGTGGCCTTGCGTTTCCACAACCTCCAACCAGCGTGAGACCGTACCAGAGACTTTTCCCTTGACCTTTTCAACAAGGCCTGGGCGAAGGGACGATACGCCAACGACCCGGCTGTCGAGCAAGTGTTGTAGGGAACCAGGCGGCAGGTTTGGTGGAATGGAGTATCGCCGTGTCTTGGAACCCGTGCGCGGGCCATAAAGCACAACTCCGACTGCTGCGAAAGCGAGCTCCGCAGCATCGGTTACGATCGGTAAAGACGGCACCAGGACAAGGGCATACTGCTTTCTCCAGCTGTAAAGTGAATGTGTACTCACACCTAAACCCTTCGACACATCCGCAACTGAATGACCGCGCTCTGTGATCTGCTTGATGGCATCAAGCATAAAATCTTCTGTGAAATTACCTTGTCCCATGATCGTCTCCTTGCCTCATTTTAAAGGGGCAAAGTGTCTACAAATCTAGGGGCTATTCACTCAGTGACTTCATCAATGCCTACAACTTCGCCCGCCGTCTAAAAACCCTCAAAGGTCTCACACCTTACGAGTACATCTGCAAATGCTGGACAAATCAGAAAGATTCAAATCAAACCCGCTCCATCAAATGGCGGGACTGAACACCTAGTAAATATTTACTTATGAGGCTCTTTCGACTAGCAAGAGAGGATCGCCGATCAAATTGGATATTGTCCGAACTATTTTGTTATTGAATGAGCATGGTCACACTACGAGAAATCGCAAAGGCAGTCGGAGTTTCAAGTGGGACAGTTTCGCGCGTTCTCAATTTTGATTCCACATTATCGGTAACGGCAGAAACGCGCCGCGCCATCATTGAAAAAGCTGAATCCCTGAATTATGAAACGCCGCGCAACCGCGTCCGCAAGGCCGAACGCAAAGTCGGAAAGATCGCCCTGGTTCACTTTCTCAGCCCGGATCAGGAACTCAGTGATCCCTATTATGTGGCACTGCGGCTTGGCGTTGAACGCCGTTGCCACAGCCATGGCATCGAAAGCACGAAACTTTACAACACCAATGCTTTGCTCAATCCGTCTGTTGTCCGCAACGCTTCTGGTGTGATTGTCGTTGGGGCCTACGACGAAACCGGCCTGGAGTGGCTGGTGCGTCATTGCCGCCACCTCGTGTTTGCGGACTTTAGCCCGGCGTCCGACGAATTTGACAGCGTCCAAAATGACTTTGTGCTGGCCACGTTAAAGTTGCTGAACGCTTTGTCCGCAATGGACTATCGTCGTATTGCTTTTCTTGGCTGGGAGTCCAGCAGGGGGCGCGGCGCCTTCGCGGAAGTGCGTTGCCACACCTATATCGAATGGGCCAAGCAACGCGGGCAGTTTGATCCAGACTTGTGCCTGACCGACCGGAACTCCGAAGAAAGCGGCTATCATTTGGCGCGCAAACTGCTGAGCGGCACAAAGCGCCCGGATGTCATCGTAACCGCCAATGACAATGTGGCGGTTGGCGCTTATCGCGCGTTGCATGAGCTTGGACTGAAAATTGGAGAAGATGTTGCCGTCGCCAGCTTCAACGATATTTCTGTTGCTCAATTTCTCCATCCGCCGCTGTCCACTGTGCGTCTACCCGCAGAGGAAATTGGAGAGGCGGCGGTTGATCTCCTGTTAGAGCGCGTGGCCGGGCGCAAGATCGTCAAACGGGTTGTCCTTGGTTCGCAGATCATCTGGCGTGGCAGCACGAGAAAGCCGTCATCCAGTAAAACTGGCTAGTAAATATTTACTAAAACTATTGCACTTTCCCCAAATTTCTGCATAGTCTCGATCCACAGCCGGATTGAACAGGCTGACAATGGGAGGAAGATATGAAGTTGAATGTGCTTAATCGGCGCAGCGTTCTTGGTGCGGCGCTTGCTGGGTTTAGTTTTTTGAGTGCCACAGTTGCCTATTCGGCATCCACCATCACCGTATGGTGCTGGGATAAAGAATTCAATGGCGCCACCATGAAAGAAGCAGGCGACCGCTATGCCAAGGCGCACCCCGACGTGACGCTGAATATTGTCGACTTCGCCAAGGCAGACTTGGAACAAAAGCTCCAAGCCCAGTTGGCCTCAGGCACCACTGACGGCCTGCCCGACATTGTATTGATTGAGGACTACGGCGCTCAAAAATATCTGCAATCTTTTACCAGTGCCTTTGAACCGTTATCGGACACCAAGGCTAT
>JANYGE010000254.1 GCA_025362535.1 Hyphomicrobiales bacterium | reverse complement strand
CGGCAAGAGCCTCAGACACTTTATCCTTGAGAACATTCAGCGCAGCTCCTGCGGCTTTGCGCTCTTCGGGGGCCATTTTACCAAGGCCTGACATTTGTTCGGAGATTGAGCCTTTTTTGCCGAGTGCCGAAACGCGAATGGCTTCCACTCCAGCTTCATCAGAAGCGCCAGCAATTGAGGAGAGAATGTCTTGTTCTAGTGACATGAGGTACCTTGAAAATGAAAAGACCGGACACCAGCGTCTAAACGCTTCATGTGCCCGGTCAAGAGTCCGAAAGTTATGCGTGACTTATGCTGCTTGCGCAGCCTTGGCTTTTTCAACCAGAACAGCGAAAGACGCTGCATCATGCACAGCAAGATCGGCGAGAACCTTGCGGTCCACTTCGATCCCGGCCTTGTCCAGGCCATAAATAAATCGGCCATAAGTCATGCCGAGTTCACGGGTTGCCGCATTGATGCGCTGAATCCACAAAGCGCGGAAGTTGCGCTTCTTGGTGCGGCGATCACGGTAAGCATATTGGCCAGCTTTTTCGACGGCTTGTACAGCAACGCGGAAAATGTTTTTGCGACGGTTGAAATAACCTTTCGCAGCCTTGATGACTTTTTTGTGGGATTTGCGGGCAACTACGCCACCTTTGGTACGAGACATTTATATCCCTCCCTTAACGTGCGTAAGGCATGTGTACGCGCAACAGGTTTGCATCACCTGAAGCGAGAATCATTGTGCCGCGTTGGTTGCGAATGGTTTTGTTAGAGCGCTTGATCATGCCGTGGCGTTTGCCAGCAGCACCAGCGCGCAGCTTGCCTGATGCAGTCATTTTAAACCGCTTCTTGCAAGACGACTTCGTCTTCATTTTGGGCATTTTGCTTAAGTCCTTGTAGTTATAGCATTAAAATAGCCGCCATGGCATGCCCTAACAGGCCAGGCGACGTGAAATCTCGTCAATTAAGCTGAGATGTGGCTGGATAAAGCAGAATTGAGCCGGAAAGGCAAGCGGGCTAGACTTTTTCCCATTTCTTACTTTTCTCAGACTTAAAGAACGCATCAATGATCTTCATATTCTGAATGGCATCATCAACACCCCAAGCGGGCTTCTTCTTGGCGCGGATGGCACGACAGAAGGCTTCGGCTTGCAGCTGGTATTGATCCGAAACCGGATAGGAAATCCATTCGCCTTCATTCATCTCCATTTTTTGGATAAAAATGCGGTTGGGCTGGTCTGGCGGGGCATTAAATGGAATTTCAATTTCAATTTTGCCCTTGGTGCCTAGAATATGCACACGTTGATAGGGTGCGGCTTGGGTTGAAATTGTAAATGACAGATGTCGGCCCTTCCCAAAATCAGCAAGGCCGCCCGCCGTGCGGTCAATCTTGAATTTAGGATCACGGTCCACGATGGCAGTAACGCGCGCAGGTTCTGCATCAAATATAAAACGCGCAATAGTGATTGGATAACAGCCAATGTCCAGCATGCCGCCGCCGCCAATATCGGCTTTGTTGCGCACATTGTTGGCATCACGCAGGAAATAGCTGAACAGGCATTGAATGGCCACCACGTTTCCAATCTCGCCCGCCTTCACGCGCTTTCTCGCATCAATCCATTGCAGGCTGTGGCGCACCATGAAAGCTTCGGCGATCAGAACATTCTTTGGCGCTTTCTTCAGAAGCTTGGCTTCCTTGGCGGTAATGGCAATCGGCTTTTCACACAGAACGTGCTTGCCAGCCTTAGCCGCTGCTAAGGTCAGCGGCACATGCAAATGATTGGGCAGCGGATTATAAATCGCTTCAATTTCAGGATCAGCCAAAAGCTCTTCATATGAGCCATAGGCGCGTGGAATTCCCAATTCGCCAGCAGCAGCCTTGGCTTTTTTGAGATTGCGCGAAGCAATGGCCACCACATTGATATCGGCACTTTTCATCATGCCGGGCGTTACTTTTTTCATGCCGATATTGGCGGTGGAGAGAATGCCCCATTTGATTGGCTTTGTCATTTTTGTCCCTTTTTGCTGAAATC
>JANYGE010000244.1 GCA_025362535.1 Hyphomicrobiales bacterium | reverse complement strand
AAGGCTGGAGCAACCGAAGTGGCGGTTGTTTCGCAAAATCGCTTTGCCATCATGAACGAGTTGCGCGGCAGCGCGCCGCCGTCACTCAATGAAATTCTGGCCAAGCTTTCACCTTGTGATCTGGTGATTGTGGAGGGATATAAGCGCGATGCCCATGATAAAATTGAAGTGCGAAACCTTGAACTGTCGCACCCAATTTTAGCAGGAGACGACTCCACCATTGTGGCAGTCGCTGCCAATGGTGAAATCGACGCCTCGGTTCCAGTTTTTGATCGTGATGATGTGGCTGCGCTCGCCAAGTTTATCTTGGATCACTGCAAGCTGGGTCTGCGTCCGACGAGCCAAGAATTGAGGCTGCGGCGCGCTACACGCAATGACGCTGAGGCGATAGGCAAACTCACACGGCAGGTCTATGCAAAGTGGATTGCCAAGATTGGCCGAGAACCTTTTCCGATGCGGGCCAATTATATGCATGCCGTGGAACATCATTGGATTGATCTTCGCGAAATTGATGGCGAGTTGAAGGGTTTGATAGAGATGATCCCGAAGGCTGATCATCTTATGATCGAGAATATTGCAATTGCGGAAAGTGAACAGGGCAAGGGCTGGGGAAGCGCCCTGATGGCCCATGCTATGGCTCTTGCAAAAGCTTCAGGGCTTCCAGAGGTTCGGCTCCTGACCAATCAGGCCTTTGATACAAATATGAAATTTTATGGAAATCTGGGCTTTGAGCATTATCGCTCCACCGATTTGCCGGATGGTGGTGTCACCGCGCACTTCCGAAAAACTGTGTCGTAATCTGCTTTGCCGCTGTCGCTCCATTCTCACCTCTGTTGAATTTTACTCACTAATGTAGCCTTATCAAAAAGGGTGTTTCCATGAAAAGCAAAGCAAAAGTTGTGGTCATTGGCGGTGGCGTGGTGGGTGTTTCGACACTGTATCATCTGGCCAAAAAGGGCTGGAGCGATGTGGTATTGGTGGAGCGCAAGGAGCTTACATCTGGTTCCACCTGGCATGCCGCTGGTTTGCTGCCCTTGTTCAACATGTCTTATTCGGTTGGCCAAATTCACAAATATTCGGTGAAGCTTTATGGCGAACTGGAAGCTGAAACCGGCCAGAATGTGGGCTTCAAAAAAGTCTCCAACATCCGCATTGCACGCAACAAGGATCGTTGGGATGAATTTATGTATTATGCTGGCATTGCTGAAACGATTGGTATCAAAGTCAATAAGCTGACGCCTGCTCAACTCAAAGAAATTTGGCCGTTGTGCAACATCGACGGCATTATTGGCGCCATTCAACACCCCGATGATGGTTATATTCAGCCAGCCGATTTAACCCAGGCTTTGGCCAAAGGTGCGCGCTCCCGTGGTGCCGAGATCTATCGCAACACTGCCGTTCTGGCGATTGAGCAATTGCCAAGTGGCGAATGGTTGGTGAAGACGGATCAGGGCGATATTACCTGTGAGCATGTGGTTTCGTGTTCTGGAAACTTTGCGCGCAAGACCGGAGCAATGGTGGGTCTTGATATTCCGGTCATTCCGGTTGAACACCAATATATCGTCACCGAACCCCATCCGCTGATTAAAGAGCGCCAAGCTAAGGGTCTTCCCGAAATGGGTGTTCTGCGCGAGGCAGATTCGAGCTGGTATATGCGCGAAGAAAATGGCGGGCTGTTGCTCGGACCCTATGAAAAGGGCGCGCCCTGTTGTTATGTTGATGGTCCATCAGATCAAAGCGAATATGAATTATTCCAGGAAGATTTGGATCGCTTAGGCCCTTATATTGAAACCGCCATCACGCGGGTTCCAGCCTTTGGCGAAGTGGGCATTAAGAAAGTTTACAATGGCGCTATTGCTTATACGCCTGATGGCTCGCCAATTATTGGGCCGGCTTGGGATAAAAAGAATTTCTGGCTCAATGAAGGCCATTCCTTTGGTGTGACAGCCGCTGGCGGTGCGGGTTGGCAGCTTGCGGAATGGATTGTTGATGGGGAGCCAACGATAGATATGATGGGTGTGGACCCACGGCGCTTTGGACCTTATGCCACTAAGGGCTATCTCCAAGTTAAAAATGAAGAAGCCTATGCCAATGTGTTTACGCCGCATTTCCCAGAAGAAGAGCGCGTTGCCGCAAGGCCTTTAAAGCGCACACCAGTTTATGACCGGATGAAAGATTTGGGCGCAGTATTTGGTTCGGTTTATGGCTGGGAACGCCCAGGCTGGTTTGCGCCCAAGGGCTATTCAGTTTCTGAGAAAGAACTGAACAAGCAAGATACCTTGACCAATCACAATCACGCGCTGCCGACCGATGATGGCCGCATTGTTGAGAAATGGTCGTTTCGCCGTTCCAATTATTTTCGTTTTGTCGGCGAAGAATGCCGCAATGTGATGGATAATGTGGCGCTGCAGGATATGAGCGCCTTTGCCAAGATGGAAGTATCAGGCCCCGGAGCGCGCAATTGGCTCGAGTCGATACTGGCTAATAAAATTCCAAAGAAGCAGGGCCGCATTGCGCTCACCCATTTGCTCACGCCATCTGGCGGGGTGCGAGCTGAGTTCACGGTTTATGAGTGGGCTGCTGGGCGTTTCTATTTGGTGTCGGCTGGTGCTTATGAGCGCCATGACCATGATTATCTGCGCAAGCTTTTGCCCAGTGATGGGTCGGTGCGATTGAATGCGATCACCACCCGTCTTGGTGTGTTGGTTCTGGCAGGCCCTAATGCGCGCAAGGTTTTGCAGAAGCTCACTTCGGCCGATCTTTCCAATGAAGCCTTCCCTTGGCTTTCTGGCAAAGAGATTGCCGTGGGCACAGCTTCGGCACATGTGCTGCGGGTGAATTTTGTGGGTGAACTTGGCTATGAGTTCCACTCACCAGTGGAAAGTCAAATCGCTCTGTTTGACCAATTAATGGAAGCAGGCAAAGAATTTGGTATTAAGCCTTACGGCATCAAGGCCATGTCTTCGCTGTCGATTGAAAAATCATATAGATTGATCCCGCGTGAGCTTTCGATTGAATATTCGGCTTACGAGTCTGGTTTGGATCGCTTTGTGCATCCAAGCAAAGGCCCGTTTATTGGTCGCGATGCTTTGGTTGCGGGCAAAGAAAAAGGTTTGAATTGGAATTTCGTGACCATGGAAGTTCATGGCGTAACCGATGCTGAGTCCGATGCGCGTGGGTCTGAGCCAATTTATTCTGGTGGTAAGCTGATTGGCCGCGCCACCAATGGTGGTTTTGGCTGGCGGGTGAACAAATCTTTGGCTCTGGCCATGGTTAAACCTGAGTATTCTCCAGTTGGAACGGAACTTGAGATCAAAATTCTCGACAAAATATTCAAGACAATAATTGTTCCGGAAAGCCCCTACGATGCTGAAAATATAAAATTGAAAGCATAAAAATGCAATTTTTAAACCTAGAATTGAGTTGAGGTTACAGTAAAAGTTGCGGAGTGGGTTTGATTTGCTAGAGTTGCTTCGATTCGGGGAAGCATGGCGAACAAGCAGCAAAGTTTTACGACGGGAGTCGGATTTGTCCTATTGGCAACTCTAGGCTGGAGTCTTTCAGGTTTATTTGTGCGATCAATGCCGGGGCTCAATGGCTGGCAGATCAATTGCTGGCGTGGATTGGCCATGTCATCTGCGCTGTTGATGTATCTGCTGGTTGTTTACGGCAGAGATACGGCGACTGCTTTTAAAAGAATTCCCCGCTTTGCGCTCATTCTTTCCGCGCTGTTTTTCGCTCTTGGCACCACATGTTATGTAACCTCGCTCACGATGGTGAGCACGGCTACAGTTTCAATTATTGGGGCAACCTCGCCACTGGTCGCTGGTCTGCTCAGTCCGTGGATAACGGGAGAAAAGCCTGGTGTTCTGGCCTGGATTTCCGCTGTGCTTGCGGTGATCGGCATGGCCTTTATTGCGCAAGGTGGTTTTGAAACCGGACATATTGCCGGTCTCATTCTCAGCCTTGCGGTGCCCCTTACATTTGCGTTGCAGACTTTGATGCTGCGGCGTTACCGCGACATTGATATGATGCCCTCGATCTGTTTGGGGGGCTTTCTGGCTTTTATTTTAGCAACGGTCTTCAGTCAGTTTAGTGGAGCGGGTGGCAGTGTGTTTGCCATCGACCAACATTCATTCTGGCTGCTGATGCTCATGGGGCCGTTACAGCTGACTATCCCGCTGATTTTTTATGGCATGGGTGCGCGCAGCGTTCCCGCCATTACGTTGACGCTGATCTCAATGTTAGATGCGGTGATTAATCCCCTCTGGCCATGGCTGTTTGTCAATGAAGTGCCAGAACATTCAACCTTGGTTGGCGGATCGATTATTTTGGTTGCCATTGTTGTGTGTTTATTTGGAAATAAGGTTTTATCGGCGTTGGCTATCACCAATGAAGCGCATTAAGGCGACACTGATTGGCTTTTCTGCCGTGCTGATGTGGGCCTTTCTAGCGGTTCTCGCAACGGCCTCAGGCCCCATTCCACCTTTCCAACTCACTGCGATGTGCTTTTTTATTGGTGGCATGAGTGGCGTTATAAGCTGGATTTGGCGGCCTGCTGCAATTCAGTCTTTGCGGCAGAACTGGCGCGTGTGGTTGACTGGCACATTTGGACTTTGCGTTTATCATTGTCTTTATTTCTTTGCGATCCAAAATGCGCCGCCAGTGGAAGCCAGCTTGATTGCTTACCTCTGGCCTTTGCTCATTGTGCTGTTTGCAGCATTATTGCCGGGGGAACATTTACGCTTGCATCATGTTTTCGGCGCAGTGCTTGGCTTGGCGGGGGCTATTGTGATCATAACCAAGGGGGGTGCTGTTGGCTTTACAGCAGGGATCAAACTTGGGCATGTGTTGGCTTTGGCCTGCGCCTTTATTTGGTCAGGCTATTCAGTGTTGTCGCGGCGCATGGGAAATGTGCCCACGGATGTTGTGGCTGGGTTTTGTCTGGTCACAGCGGTGGTAGCTGCCATTTTACATTTCGCACTCGAGTCCACAGTGTGGCCGCAAGCCAGCAGCCAGTGGGCGGCAATTTTTATACTTGGCCTCTTGCCTCTCGGCCTTGGTTTTTATGCGTGGGATATTGGTGTTAAAAAAGGTGATGTCATGGTGCTGGGGGCTTCGTCCTACGCCGCACCCTTGCTGTCCACATTGATCCTGGTGGCTGCTGGCTATGCCAGTGCCAGTTGGTCGATTGCCTTAGCTTGCGTGTTGATCACCGCAGGCGCTGTGATTGCGGCGCAAGAGATGATTTTCAAAAGACCTACTTGAAATTATTTTTGCGGGTTCTTATTTCCGCAAATACTTCAGCATCAGTTGCTGCTTCCATACCAAGTGTGGCTCTGATTTCAGGGCTGTCACAGCGCATATAGGGGTTGGTTTTAAGTTCTTCAGCCAAGGTGGTCGGGCAGGTCATTTCACCGCGCGCCACTTGGGCTGTTACGTGATGAAACCGATTTTGCAAATGCTTGTTGCCGGGCTCCAGCGTTAAGGCAAAGCGGCAATTGGCCAGTGTATATTCATGGCCGCAATAAATATAGGTGCTGGGTGAAAGAGTTTTGAACTGATTCACCGAGGTGAACATCTGGTCCATAGTGCCCTCCAGCACGCGGCCACAGCCCATAGCAAAAACCGTGTCGCCAGCAAAAAGTGAAAATTCAGAGGGAATTGAAAAAGCAATATGACCTGCCGTATGGCCTGGGCAGGCATGAACGAAAACCTCACGCTTTGACCACATAAATGATTCACCCCCTGAGACAGTAATATCGATTCCTGGAATTTTATCGGCCTCAGCTTTGGGTCCGATAATTTTGCACCCAAATAGATTCTTCAATTGTAAATTACCCTGCACGTGATCGGCATGATGATGGGTGGTGAAAATATGGGTGAGCTGGCGGCCAAATTTTTTAAGCTGGGCTTCCACGGCATCAGCATCGGGAGCATCAATCGCTGCCGTGGCTCCGGTTTGGCTATCATGAATAATAAGGCCATAATTATCCGTAAGACACATGAACTGACGCATATCGATATGTGACACGAGTTTACCCTCTTCGTTTTCGGGGATGACGCCCGCGCCGATTTGGCTTAAGCTCAATCCTATGAATGTTGTTGATCTGCAAGACTTCTATGCGAGTCCCTTGGGAAAAGCTACTCACCGTCTGGTCTTCCCCAAAATTTCTCCGGTGTTGCAAGGTGGCGCTGATCGAAGAGTTTTGGGCCTAGGCTATGCCACGCCCTATCTACCACCATCCAGGGGTGCGATGGCTTTCATGTTGGCCAGACGTGGCGTGATGCATTGGCCGCCGACGGGATTGGTGCAGTCTGCTTTGGTGGATGAATATGATTTGCCACTGCCCGATCATTCCATTGATCTGGCTTTGGTCATTCATGGTTTGGAGTTCACCGATGATCCGACTGAAATGTTACGGGAGCTGTGGCGGGTTTTGGCCCCGCGCGGGCAGTTGATCTTGGTGGTGCCCAATCGCCATGGATTATGGTCACTCTCTGATTCCTCGCCCTTCGGTTTTGGTCAACCCTTTTCGCCCATGCAGCTCATCAGGCTGATGAAGGCCGCAGAATTTTCTCTTGACCAGATGAACTATGGGCTATTCATGCCGCCTTGGCTTAATTTGGGTGGGCTCCGCATGGCCCCTACTGTGGAAAAATTTGGTGCCGCGGTTTTGGGGCAACTCTCTGGGGTTCTGATTGCATCGGCCACAAAGCATATTTTCGCCTATACAACAGGTAAGAGGCTATCGCGCGGCGCTTTGCGGCTACGCCCCGCTTTGCTCTCGTCACCGCGAAAAAATGCTGAAGGTTAGTTGCTTTGCAATTTGTGACAGTTGACCTTATGACAAGGATGTGATGGCGCGGATATTGGCTTGAGATTAAAAAGATGAGTTTGGACGATAAAATTACTGCTGAAGGATTTTCACTTGAAGAAGTGCGCCGGAAAATCGATGCCATTGATGATCAGATCTTTGATTTGGTGAGCCAAAGATTTGCTGTCTCGGGTCAGGTGCAGAGCTTGAAGAAGCATGAGCCTGCGGCTTATCCTTTGCCACTGAGACCGAGCCGGGAGGCCGCAATATTACGACGCTTGGTAGCTCGAGGCAAAGAGGCTGGCCTGAGCGCTGATTTTTTGGTGCGTCTTTGGCGCGTGATGCTCAATGAATCGAGCCGGAGACAGGCCCCAATCACCGTGCATGTGAGCAAGCATCTCAATTCCAATCTGGCCCATCGTCTTCGGATTAGAGATCATTTTGGGCCTATGCCAGTGGAAGAATACCGCGATGAGGCGCAAGCCCTATTGCAAATCGATTCTGTGCCAGGTGATATTTGCGTGGTGGAAACTGAGCAAGCCTGGACTGAGGCTTTTGTGGCGGGCAGGGCTGGAAAAGCCCAGGTTATTGCAACCTTACCCAGCATAAAAGAAGGTTTGATCCCACAGCTACTGGTGATTGGGCATGCTCCCGTGGAGCCCACTGGAGATGATGAGACTTTAGTGATTACGGAAGGAAAACTACCACGGGATTTTACCCCCCAGCCTTTGTGGCAGGTGAAAATCGGTCAGCACAGGCTCTCAAGCCTGCCCGGCTATTTGCAGGAGCATGAAGGGCCGCTGGTTGGGCTCACACGTTCAAATGTGTCGCTTGGTTTAAAGATTGCTGGTCGCTGCAATAGCACCATTGAGAAATGACGATGGCGTCAGTTGCAAAAGGCGGCCCGCAAGCCAAGGCTGGTATTGGGGCAATTTCAGCCTATGTTCCGGGGAAATCTGGACCTAAAACAGGTAAGGTTTATAAGCTCTCTTCGAATGAGTCGCCGTTTGGCCCAAGCCCTAAAGCTATTTTGGCTTATGCAAATGCCGCTGGCCATGGCTTGTCGGTCTATCCCGATGGACAAGCCAAGAGTTTGCGTGAGGCCATTGCTCAACGTTTTAATCTGAAATTTGAAAATATCGTGTGTGGCGGCACAGGCTCGGATGAGCTGCTGCAATTGCTAGCTCATGCCTATTTGGCAAAAGGCGATGAGGCCATTTATTGCCAACATGGCTTTTTGGTTTATCCAATCGTTATCGCCACCAATGATGCCACAAGCGTGGTCGCGCCAGAACATAATTACAAAGCAGATGTGGGCGAAATTCTCTCAAGAGTGACTACGGCGACCAAGATGGTTTATCTCGCCAATCCGAACAATCCAACCGGCACTTATTTGACCATTGCTGAGATCAAACGTTTGCACCAGGGCCTACCCTCGCATGTGGTTTTGGTTTTGGATGGAGCCTATGCGGAATATGTTCTGGCCGATGATTATGATGCTGGTGTTGCGTTGGTTGAAAACAGTTCGAATGTTGTCATGACCCGCACGTTTTCTAAAATTTATGGTCTTGCCGGGGTTCGCATTGGCTGGGCCTATTGTCCGCCAGAAATCGCGGATGTTTTGAACCGCATCCGTGGGCCCTTCAATGTTAGCCTACCTGCTTTGGCCGCTGGCACGGCCGCCATGCAGGATGTGGAATTTATTGAACAGGCTGTGGCGCATAATGCGAAATGGTTGCCGTGGTTAAGCGCGGAAATCAGAAAATTAGGCTTGGTGGTTACACCCAGTGTGGCCAATTTTGTTCTGATCCATTTTGAGAGTTCGAATAAGGCTGAAGCTGCTGATGCATTTCTCACAGCCCAGAATATTATTTTGCGGCGGGTGAGCGCCTATGGCTTGCCAGCGGCTTTGCGCTTGACTGTTGGCTCAGAAGAGGCAAATCGTGCGGTAATTTCAGCGTTAAGAGACTTTATGGCATGAGTGTATTGTTTGAGAAGGTTGCGGTGTTGGGTTTGGGCCTTATAGGCTCATCCTTATGCCATGCCATGCGCAAGGAGGGCCTGGCGCGGCATATTGTTGGCTACGCCAAAAGTGCCGAAACACGGGCGACCGCTTTAGAAATTGGTTTGGTTGATGCCGTTTACGAGACTGCGGCAGATGCGGTGGTTGATGCCGATCTTATTATTCTTTGTGCGCCGATTGGAGCGTGCGGGCCCTTGGCTGCGGCCATCAAACCAAACTTGAAGCGTGGTGCCACAGTCACTGATGTAGGTTCAGTCAAAGGGGCTATTGTGCGCGATTGTGGCCCGCATATTCCAGAAGGTGTTCATTTCATTCCGGGCCATCCGATTGCTGGTACGGAACAATCAGGGCCACGCTCAGGTTTTGCTGAATTGTTTCACAATCGTTGGTGTATCCTCACCCCTGTTGCTGGCAGTGATAGTGCTGCTGTGGCCAAGCTTGAGCAGTTTTGGAAGGCTTGTGGCTCTAATGTGGAGCTGATGGATGCTGGGCATCATGATTTGGTTCTCGCCATCACCAGTCACCTCCCCCATTTGATTGCCTATACGACAGTGGCTACTGCTGCTGATCTGGAGAATGTAACTGATTCTGAAGTCATTAAATATTCGGCTTCTGGATTTCGCGATTTTACGCGCATTGCTGCATCTGACCCCACGATGTGGCGCGATGTTTTTTTGAACAATAAAGATGCTGTATTGGAAATGCTAGGGCGCTTCTCGGAAGAGCTTTCGGTTCTGCAGCGTGCTGTGCGCTGGGGCGATGGCGAGACGTTGTTCAATCTTTTCACACGCGCGCGCGAAGCACGGCGAAATATTATTGCCGCTGGTCAGGATACGGCCGCACCGGATTTCGGACGGGCCATAAAGAAGGACTGATAAGTGCTGGTCTATAGTTCAGAAGCCGAAACTTGCCGCTGGATTTTTGGTTATGGGTCGTTGATGTGGCGACCAGGGTTTGAGTTTGAGCGTCAGGTAAGGGCGCGGCTTTCAGGCTATCATCGGCGCTTGAGTGTCTTTTCATTTCATTATCGCGGCACAGATGAAAAACCTGGATTGGTTCTGGGGCTGGACCGCGGTGGTTCGTGCATTGGGCAGGTTTTTAAAGTCGCAGAAGAACACTGGTCAAAGACTTTGACCTATGTGCGTGAGCGCGAAATGATCACTGGGGTTTACCGTGAAGTCGTCAAGCCGGTTTATGTTGAAGGGCAGGCTGAACCTGTAATGGCGGTGACTTATGTGGTTGACCGACAGCATGCCCAGTGTGCTCCGCCCATGTCAGTTGAAGATACAATGATGTTCGTTGCTCAAGGCCACGGTCTCTCAGGAAGCTGCGCTGATTATGTGCGCAACACACTGAGCCATTTGCGGAGCATGGGATCACATGATGCAGGGCTTGAAAGATTAGCCCCAGCACTTGAAGTGTTACGCAGCCCGCACCCATGAGGCTGGTGCCTTGCTAAACCCCAGGCTTTCAGCAGATTCAGCCAAAGCAGATGAGAGATCATAGCGGACAGATTCAGCTATATCAGGGCTCTTGGCAAGAAGATGGACGTGAACTTCATCAACCCCAAGACCTTCAAGACGGGTTAAATCATCCTCCCCCAAAGTTTTGTCCCAGAAGGGCGCAAAGCGGCCCACATCAACAGCAATGCGCAAATGGCCGCGGCGTTTGACCGCCACATAAACCGCACCCGGAAGCGGTGGGCAGGCATCCAAATCATAAACTGAATGGATGTATTTACGGCCCGAAGAACCTTGCCAATAAAAGAATCTCTCCTTCATATCGGCGTCTTGTGGCGTGTCGAGCGCTATGGGGGAACCTTGAATAAGCATGAGAACAAATATAGAACGAAATGCGATTCGTGTCAATATTAAAATCAACCGCAGACGGCAAATCCACATGACGTGCAAGATTTACAGCCCTCATGGTGGATGAGGCTTTCGCCGCCGCAGGATGGGCAAGCCTCTTTAACATTCGATAAAATCGAACCCGTGATATTATTGGGACGGAAAGTGGTGCAGCCTTTGAGACCCATTGCATAGGCCTTTTCATAAACAGAAACGAAGGTTTTAAAATCCATCGCCTCACTCACATTGATCGTCTTTGAAATCGAACTGTCGATGAATGGCTGCACCGCAGCTTGCATGCGCAAGTGGTCATCAGGGTGAAGATCATTCACTGTGACGGTTTCTGGGGGAAAGCTACTTCCATGTTCAGATTGCCACACAGAAACGGCATAATCTTGCAGGAGCTCGGAGTGCTCGCCATCCACATCTCTGATGCGCCGCTCATAGGCGGTACTAAAAATCGGCTCGATACCACTCGAGACATTTCCGGCCAGCAGAGAAATCGTTCCCGTTGGTGCAATAGAGGTAAGCAAACCATTGCGCAGACCCGAACGCGCAATCATCTCGCGCTGCGCTGCTGAACGTGATTTGCCATAAGAAGTTGCTAAATATTGTTCTGCGTTGAACAGAGGAAATGCGCCTTTCTCGAGAGCTAAAGCGCAACTTGCTTGCAAGGCTGCCTGTTGGATCGCTTCCATCCAGCTTGCAATCAATGCAGTTGCCTGTTCTGAGCCATAGCGCACCCCACACATGAGCAAAGCATCCGCCAGACCAGTTACACCCAAACCTAAGCGTCGCTTCTGCAGGGCCTCGCGTTTCTGTTCTGGCAAAGGATAATTTGAAACATCAATCACATTATCCAAAAACCGGATGGCAACAGATGTCACTTTGCGCAAATCCGCCACATCCAAAGCAGCTGATTTTGAAAAAGCCGATGTCACAAAGCGCGTCAGATTTAATGAACCAAGCAGGCAGGCACCATAGGCTGGCAAAGGCTGTTCACCGCAGGGATTGGTGCAGCAAATCTCCTCGCAATAGGAGAGCGGATTTTGTGCATTAATGCGATCAATGAAAATAACTCCGGGCTCTGCATAATCATATGTGGCTTGCATGATCTGCCGCCAAAGCTCTTGGGCCTGCACAGTTTTATAAACCCGTCCTTTGAAAACCAGAGGCCATGGCGCATCGGATTTTAGTGCGGCCATGAAAGCATCAGTGACCAAAACCGAAATGTTAAAATTACGAAGTTTGGCGGGATCGCGTTTTGCCGCAATAAACGCCTCAATGTCTGGGTGGTCACACCGCAATGTGCCCATCATAGCGCCGCGCCTGGCACCCGCGGACATTATGGTGCGGCACATGGCATCCCACACATCCATAAAGCTTAAAGGGCCAGACGCATCAGCACCCACGCCAAGCACTGGTGCTCCCTTGGGCCGCAGGGTCGAAAAATCATGGCCAATGCCACCCCCTTGCTGCAAGGTCTGAGCGGCCTCGTTAAGATTTGCAAAAATTTCTGGAATAGAGTCGCCAATTTTGTTCATTACAAAACAATTGAACAAGGTGACAGCGCGGCCTGTGCCAGCACCTGCCAAAATTCGCCCTGCAGGCAGAAAGCGCAAATCAGCCATCACTTCATAAAACGCATGCGCATGTTGCTTGCGTTGGACCTCAGGTTCGGCCATTGCCACGGCATCTGCCACGCGCCGGAATGTCGCCGGAAGGTCAGTCTCTTCACCATAGCGATATTTCATGGTCCAAATCTGCTGCGCAATGTCGGCGTAAGGCATGGGGTTGTGAAAATTCATAGCTAGAAACATACCATGAACGATAGAATTTGTCGAGTCTATGTTCTAGTTTTGTACTTTGACACTTCGCGCTTCAATCACCAAGCGCTGGGCTGTGGTTTCAATGGCATTTTGCAAACGCGCTTGAAATTCCTTCCGCCCTAGGCCAGCGGGAATGGCCTCACAGAATTCAATAATAATAGTACCTGGATAGCGCATGAATTTACGCCGCGGCCAGAACAATCCGGCATTCAAACCAAATGGTACGCAAGGGACTCCAAGCTGAGCGTAAACGGCGGCAGCACCCGGCTTATAATCTGGCGGATCATCAGGGTTGCGTCTTGTGCCCTCTGGCATGATTACAATTTGGCGAGGGCGGAGCACCTCCTCTTTGGCGCGGGCCACAAGATCACGCAAAGCCTGGGTTCCGGCTTTGCGATCAACGGCGATCATTTTAAACTTCAGGCAAAACCAGCCAAAGAATGGAATATAGGTGAGCTCTTTCTTCAGCACAAAGCAGGGGTCATCAAGCAGTGGCAAGATTGCAAAAGTTTCCCAAAAGGATTGATGTTTGCCTGCCACCATTGCCGCACCCTGTGGAATGTGTTCAGCGCCACGCACTTCCATTTTGATGTTGCAGATGACACGCAACATCCAAATTGAAACACGGCCCCAAAGTTGAAGCGCGCGAATGGAATAAATGCGCGGCAACAGCAGCGTGGGTGATCCCACCAGCAGAAACAGCACCAGCACCAGATAAAACAAAACATTGAATATGATAGACCGCGCAACAATCATCGGCTTTGCCCCAACATATGGCTAAGCGTGAGGCGTGATGTGCCAACCGCAAGAAGTGTGGCCACCACAGGCACTGCTACAAAAGCCGCAAGATTGATAAACTGAATGCCATATGGTGCAAACACCAAAGCTTGGCCCACTTGTGAAAATGAATCGCCCGTGGCGCTTAAGGCATAGAATGTTAAAAGGGCGACAACAGCACCCACACAACCGGCCAAAATGCCGGTTTTTAGAAACTGCCAATCATACAGCCGCGCAATAAAACTGTTTTTGGCTC